>NZ_JBSFYW010000011.1:0-61332 GCF_053599975.1 Streptomyces sp. NPDC005141
GCCGGTGATCAGGCCGTCGACGGCGGAGAACTGGCCGGTGACACCGATCGCGGCGCGGACCCCGTCCGGTGAGGTGGCGAGGTCGTGGCCCGCGACCTGGGCCTGTCCTTCGTCGGCGGAGATGAGCGTGGAGAGGATCTTCACGACGGTGGTCTTGCCGGCGCCGTTCGGACCGAGCAGCGCGAACACGGACCCGGCGGGGATCCGCAGATCGATGCCGTCGAGCACGGTCTTGTCGCCGTAGGACTTGCGCAGACCGACCGCGGAGACGGCCGGCGGCGTCTGGGGACCGTTGTTCCGGCTGGACGTGGGCATGACAGATGAAGGCATGGGGCCCTCCGGTCGAAGGCTGAAGTGGGTGAGGGGTGGGGCCGGACGAGGAGGTGCCGCTGGTGCCGCTCAGGCCTTGGCGCGGCGGATGTCGATGTTGCCGTGCCGGGTGCGGGCGCGGACCTGGACGGTGTCCTCGCTCTGCTCCGGTGTCTCGGACACGGTGAGCGTGTTGCGTACCTGGCCGGAGCCCGAGCTGACGTCGAGCCAGGCGGCCGTGCCCTCGCGGACACCGATCTCGATGGCGCCGTAGGAGGTCTCCAACTGGACGGTGCCACGGGCCACTTCGCCCACCCGCAGGGTTCCGTGGGCGGTGGTGGCGGTGACCGAGTCCTCGGCGCGCCGGATCTCGATGTCGCCGTTGGCGCCGCTCACCCGCAGTTCGCCGGTCGCGGCGCCGACGGTCGTGGTGCCGTGCGAGTTCTTCAGGACGGCCGGACCGTCGACGAGTCCGATGCGCAGGCTGCCGGAGCTGGTGGTGATCTCGGCCATGCCCTCGACCCGGTCCACGGTGATCGATCCGTGCGACGCCTTCAGCTGCAGCGGTCCGGTCGTGTCGAGGCGGACGTCACCGGACGACGTCTTCACCCGGACCTCGCCGAGCCGGCCCTCGCCGAGCACCTGGGCCCAGGAGCCGGTCATGTCGACGCGCGAGCCGGTGGGCAGCTCGACCGTCACGTCGACGGTGCCGGTGCGGCCGAACAGATTGGACTTGGGTGTCCTGACGGTCAGCGCGCCGCTCGTGTACGTGACCTCGGTCTGCTCGGCCGTCCGCACGTCCAGGTCCTTCTTCGGGTCGCGGGGCCGCACCTCGACGACCGTGTCGAGACGGTCGACCGCGGTGAACTGGATGGAACCGGCCTCCACGTGCGTCGTGGCCGAGATCGCTTCAGGAGTTTCGAAAGAAGGCATGGCTGTCCCGTCCTCTTGAGTCTCTGGGGCGTCCCCGCTGGTGGGACGTGGTGCGGATGAAGTGGAGCGGGCGGAGGCGCGGCTAGCGCACCCAGCCCGTGAAGCTCTGTCCGATGGTGCGGGCCTTCTCCGTCGTGCGCGGCCGGGTGTCGCCGTCGACCGCGGACGACACGGCACGCACCAGCCACGCGTTGACCGACAGGCCCTCCCGGGTCGCGGCCTCCTCGGCGCGGGCCTTGAGGTGGGCCGGCAGACGCAGGTTGACGCGGGCGGTGCCGCCCTCGTCGCCCTCGGCCGGGACCGGGGTCTTGAACGATTCGACGGGCGGGGCCGGCTCCGCGGGGGCGCCGCCGTCGGTGGGCGGCAGCGTCACCACGAAGTCGGGGTCGAGCCCCCGCAGCCGTACGTCGACCGAGCCGGGGGCGAGTTCACGGGTGATCTCGTCCATCGCGGCGGAGAGCACGTTGAGCATGGTCAGCCGGGTCGCCGACTCCAGGGGAGCGGTGAGCCTCTCGGCCAGCTCGCGGGCTTCGTCGCCGCCGGCCTCGGCAGCCACCGCGAGTTCGCGGCGGAGGTTGTCGACATACGGGGTGAGGTCCATAGCGCCATAATGGCACCACTGTGGTGCCATGCGCAAGCCTGAATGGTGCCGCGCTGCGTGAACTAGGGAGGAACCGCACTGCCTGCGGAAACATGGAGGGGTGGCTCAAGTCGTTGGGGTGCCATGGGCGTTCACGTGCTTTGGGGTGCGCGGAAGGGTGCCATGTGGCGCTATGTGGCACCCGGTGGCACCGGAGGGTGCCAGGTGGTGCCGGGGTGATGTCGAGTGGTGCCACTCGGTGCCGGGTGGTGCCACGTGGTGCCACTCGGCGCCAAGTGATGCCGCTTGATGCCGCGGGGTGCCACGCGCGGGCGGCCTGTCTCCGCCTCGCGGTCCGCCACCGCGCACTCGCCTGCCGCGGGGGAGGGCTCAGCCTCTCCGGTGCCTGCGGGGCGGGGTCCGGGGTGGAGCGCCAGGTGCCTGGGGAGCCTCAGGTGTGGGGGGAGCCCCGGGCGTGGGGGAAGTCCGGGTACGCCGAAGGCGGCGGCCCCGGGGAATGGGGTCGCCGCCTTGTGTGTGGCTGTGAGGCCTGTGGGCTGATCAGTACCAGCCGTTGGCCTGCCAGAAGTTCCAGGCGCCGGCGGGGCTGCCGTAGCGGGAGTTCATGTAGTCGAGACCCCACTTGATCTGGGTCTTGGGGTTGGTCTTCCAGTCGGAGCCGGCGGTTGCCATCTTCGAACCGGGCAGGGCCTGGACCAGGCCGTACGCGCCGGACGAGGAGTTCGTGGCGCTGATGTTCCAGCCGCTCTCGTGCTCGACGATCTTGCTGAAGGCGTTGAACTGCGCGGCGTCCGGAATCATCTTGTGCGCGATCGACTTCGCGGAGGAGGCGGCGGTGGGCGTGGCGGCCTGGGCGGGCGCCGCGGCCAGAACCATACCGGTGGTGGCAGCGGCCACGGCTGCACCGGCGAGAGCCTTCTTCGGGGAAGCGACGATGCGGCGGATGACGGAGACGGACACGGAGAACCTTTTTCTTCGGGGACATGGAGTCGCTCGCAAGCCGTGACCACGTGGTGTGTGGAGGGGGCGTACGTCGGCGCCGCGATCCCGAGTGGGCTCGTGGCGCCTGGCGACTGCTCCAGAGAAACAGGCTTGAACCGCGTCCGCAATGACCCCTTTTACTAGTCGTGGTCGCATCCGCGACGAAAGTCCCCCGTGTGACGTGGCTCTCAAACCCCAGGTCAGAGGGTATGGCGACGCGTTCATGCCACGGCATGAGGTCTACGAAGCCGCTTCGTATGTGACCTGGGTCCTGTGGCTCGGTTCACCCCGCACCTGACGGACGGTGCGGGGCACGCCACGGAGTGCCGCCGGACGATGTGACGTGGGTCCCGGGTCACCGGGGGTCGAACGTGACCGGGCTCTCGAAAGCCGCCCGGCGCGTGGCCCGGCGCAGCGCCTTGAGGAGGGTCCCGCCGACCGTCAGGGTCAGGACGACGGTGACGACCGCCCGGCCCAGGTCCCAGCCGAGGGACGTGGCCAGGCAGTACGCGAGGAAGCGGGCGAGGTTGGCGGGAACGGTGGAGTGCGGGTCGAAAGCGACGTTCGAGGCCAGCGCGTCCATGAAGGGCCAGCCGGCCAGATTCATGACGGTGCCGTAGGCGAAGGCGGCGAGGAAGCCGTATCCGGCGAGCATCAGCAGCTCTCCGCGGCCGCGCAGCCGGTCCGCGCCCGGCAGCAGCCCGGCGCCCATCGTGAACCAGCCCATGGCCAGCATCTGGAAGGGCATCCAGGGCCCCACCCCGCCGGTCAGCAGTGCCGACGCGAACATCGTCACGGACCCGAGCACGAACCCGAAGCCCGGTCCGAGCACCCGCCCGCTCAGCACCATCAGGAAGAACATCGGCTCGATACCCGCGGTCCCGGCCCCGATCGGGCGCAGCGCGGCACCGGTCGCGGCCAGCACGCCGAGCATGGCGACCGCCTTCGGGCCGAGCCCGGACTCGGAGATCGTCGCCGCGACCACCGCGACCAGCAGGACGAGCAGCCCCGCGAACAGCCACGGAGCGTCCTGGGCGTGCGCGCTGACCTGCGAGCCGGGCCCCGCGAAGAGCGGCCAGGCGAATCCGGCGACCCCGGTGGCGCTGACCAGGACCAGGGCGGCGACGGAACGCGGGCCGAGGCGGATGGCCCTGGCCTGGGGATGAGGCCGGGAGCGGGGCCGGGGGTGGTGGACGGAGGTTTCGGGGGCGCTCACGCGAGGGCCTTCCTGACCTGGGCGACGGTGAGCCACGGCTCGGGGGCCAGGATCTTGGCGACCTGCGGGGCGAAGGACGGGGACGCGACGACCACCTCGGCGGTGGGGCCGTCGGCGACGATCTCACCGTCCGCGAGGATCACCACACGGTGGGCGAGGTCGGCGGCGAGTTCCACGTCATGGGTGGCCAGCACGATGGCGTGCCCCTCGGCGGCCAGTCCGCGCAGCACGGTGACCAGCCGGGCCTTCGCCGCGTAGTCGAGGCCGCGGGTCGGCTCGTCGAGGAGGAGCAGCGGGGGGCGGGCCGTCAGGACGATGGCGAGCGCCAGCGCCAGCCGCTGCCCCTCCGACAGATCACGGGGGTGCGTGTCGTCCGCGATGTCCGGCAGCAGTCCGGACACCAGAGCCCGGCAGGATCCGGCCTCGGCCCCGGCGTCCTCGTCGGCCGCCGCGCACTCGGCGGCCACCGTGTCCGCGTACAGCAGATCCCGGGGTTCCTGCGGTACGAGTCCCACACGGCGTACGAGGTCGCGCGGCGCCGTGCGATGCGGCACCGCCCCACAGACCCGTACCGATCCGGCGGTCGGCTCGACCAGTCCGACCAGTGCCCCGAGCAGCGTCGACTTCCCGGCGCCGTTGCGGCCCATCAGCGCGATGGTCTCGCCGGGCCCCGCGGTGAGGTCGACCCGGCGGAGCGCCTCGACGCGCCCGCGCCGGACGGCCAGCGACTCGACCACGGCCACGTCCGCCGGAAGCGGTGCGGTGTCGGGGCCGCGCCTGCGCAGGAGACGGGAGAGGGAGAAGGGGGAGGTGACCGGAGGGGCGGGGCGCGCCGGTGCCGAACGGAGGGGGAGGGCCGCGGCGGGCCGCGTGCCGCCGGTGACGTCGGCGTTCTCGGCGCCTCCGGTCGGTGCGGTGCCTGCGGTGCCGTCGGCGAGTCCGGTGCCTGCGGTGCCTGTGACTGCGGTGCCTGTGGTGGGTTCCGTGGGTGCCGTGGAGAGTCGCTCGCGCAGTGTTCCCGCCCGGCGTCGCGCGTCGCGCACGGTCAGGGGGAGCGGGGACCAGCCGGCCAGGCGGCCCAGTTCCACCACCGGCGGGCAGACCGGGGAGACGGCCATGATCTCGGACGGGGTGCCGAGCGTCAGGGGCGCTCCCGGCGCGGGGAGGAGGGCGAGGCGGTCGGCGTACTGGACGACGCGTTCCAGGCGGTGCTCGGCCATGAGGACCGTGGTGCCGAGGTCGTGGACCAGGCGCTGCAGGACGCCGAGGACTTCCTCGGCGGCGGCGGGGTCCAGGGCCGAGGTGGGTTCGTCGAGGACCAGGACCCGGGGGTGCGGGGTGAGCACCGAGCCGATCGCGACCCGCTGCTGCTGGCCACCGGAGAGGGTGGCGATCGGGCGGTCGCGCAGGTCGGCCAGGGAGAGGAGGTCCAGGGTCTCTTCGACACGGCGCCGCATCACGGCCGGCGCCAGGCCCAACGACTCCATGCCGTAGGCGAGTTCGTCCTCCACGGTGTCCGTCACGAAGTGGGAGAGCGGGTCCTGGCCGACCGTGCCGACCACATCCGCGAGTTCGCGCGGCTTGTGCGTGCGGGTGTCCCGTCCGGCGACGGTGACCCGGCCGCGCAGCGTTCCGCCCGTGAAGTGCGGGACGAGTCCGCTCACCGCGCCGAGCACCGTCGACTTGCCGACCCCGGACGGGCCGACGAGCAGGACCAGTTCGCCCTCCGGGACCTCGAAGTCCACGCCCCGGATGGTGGGTTCGGCGGCCCCGGCGTACGTCACGGAGACATCCTCGAAGCGGATCACGATGGTTCCTCGGGGGCCGGGGTTCGTTGGGGGGTCGGGGCCACGAAGGCGGGGAGCAGGCCGAGCAGGACCGCCGCCGCCGGCCAGAGGGGAAGGGCGGGAGCCACCAGGGGGACGACTCCGGGGCGCAGCGCGGCGGGGTCGTAGGACGCGGCGGCGATCATCAGGGCCGCCACCGCGATGCCCGACCCGGCGACCAGCCAGGCCCGTACGCCCCAGGTGTCCGGCCGGTAGCGCGACCGCAGTGAGCGGCGGCCGCCCAGCCACAGGCCGCCGAGCGCCGCGGCGAGACCGGCCAGCAGGACCGGCAGGCCGTAGGTGTCGCCCTCGGCGGTCAACAGCCCGTATGTGCCCGCGCAGACGCCGATCAGGCCGCCCAGGGTGAGGGCTCCGGTGGTCCGGCGGACGGCGGGCGGGACCTGTGCCGTGCGTCCGTACCCACGTGCGTCCATCGCCGCCGCCAGCGCGACCGAACGTTCCAACGCGCCCTCCAGGACCGGGAGTCCGACGTGCAGCAGGCCGCGCAGGCCCCGGTCGGGGCGGCCGCGGAGCCGGCGGGCGGCGCGCAGCCGCTGGACGTCGGCGATCAGATGCGGGGCGAAGGTGAGCGCGACGACCACCGCGACGCCCGTCTCGTACAGCGCTCCCGGCAGCGACTTGAGCAGCCGCGCCGGGTTCGCGAGGGCGTTCGCCGCACCGACGCAGACGAGGAGCGTGGCCAGCTTCAGGCCGTCGTACAGCGCGAAGAGCAGGCCCTCGGCGGTGACGCGGCCGCCGATGCGGACCCCCTGAGCCCAGTGCGGGAGGGGGATCTCGGGGAGCGTGACGATCACATGGGTGCCGGGGATGGGGGAGCCGAGGAAGACGGCGAAGGCCAGGCGGATGGCGAGGACGGCGGCGGCCAGTTTGACGAAGGCGGTGTAGGAGCGCGCCCAGGGGGCGTCGGTGCGATGGGTGGCCACCACGAAGCCCGCCACTCCTATGAGGAGGGCGAGCAGGAGGGGGTTCGTGGTGCGGGAGGCCGCCGTGCCGAGACCCAGGGCCCAGATCCACCAGGCGCCGGGGTGCAGGGCGTCCGCGCGGTGCGTCCCCGGGGTTCGGGAAGGGGGGCGCGGACGCCCGTTCGGGCCGGTGCCCGGCGCCGTCCGCCGGGGCCGCGCCGTCCCGGGTTCCCGGCCCTGCTCGGACGGGCCCTGCTCGGACACACCTTGCTTGGACACACCTTGCTCGGACAGGCCTTGCTCGGAAACGCCCGTTTCGGACAGGGGGAATGCCCGTCGCTCCGCGGAGCGACGGCCCACGGCCGCGGCGGGGCGTTCACGGTCGCCCTTGGTCATGATCCGCGCCTCAGCCCTTGTGCCGACGGGCCTGCCAGACGGCCCCCGCGCCCAGCACCGCCACCGCGGCGGCGCCCGCCAGCAGGCCCACCGAGGGGCCGTGGTGGGCCGGCTCGGAAGCGTGCGGACGGGCTGACGCGGTCGGCCCGGTGGCCGCGACCTGGTCGCCGCAGCCCGTTCGCGGATAGCCCGCTATCGCGCACAGAAGCGCGTTGGTGTCGTAGCGCAGCGGTTTGGCGACCGAGGCCAGCGCCTCCGCGGTGCTCGCGTCGGGGGCGACGCGGGCGCAGGCGGTGCGCGGGGACGGCGGACCCTCACCGGACGGCGCGTCGGCGGCCGTGCCGGAGTCGATGACCAGGGCCACGCGCTTCTTGCCCTGCTGGACGGGCGTCCTGGCGCATATCGTGGCGAAGTCCCGCTCCCCGCGCGGCTGTACGGCGTGCTGGGAGTCCTCGCTCACCGCGAAGCGGAAGCCCTGGACATCGCCGTCGGACGGCCGCGCGGTGGACGGGCCCTGGGTGGCGTACGTCCACTTCCCGCCGGTCAGGTCCCAGAAGGACCAGTAGCGGTAGCCGACGGCCCGGGCCTGCCCCGCGCCACCGAGGACGAGGAGCAGGAGGGCCAGCGCGAGCGCCAGGGCCGGCGCGGTCGTCCGACGGCTGGTCACAGCTGCTGCTTCTTGTTGCGGCCGCTGATCAGGAAGCCGATGCCGATGCCGGCGACCAGGCCGATGCCGATGATCCACCAGACGCCGAGCCCGTTGCCGTCGTCCTTCTTCTCGTCGTTCTTCTTCTCGCTCGGGGTGGCCGAGGAGCCGGCCGCACCCGGCGTCGGGCCCGTCGCGTTCAGCTTCGCGACGAGGTCCTGGCCGCCGAAGTCACGCGGGTCGGTGCCGGTGGTGTGCGCGGCGAAGATCAGCTGCGCGTACGCGGCGGGGCCCGACTTGGCCGCCCAGTCGGCGGAGTTCTTCTCCAGCCAGGCGAGCGGCTTCTGCGCGGGCTTCGTCGCACCGATGGCCGACAGGGCCACGACCGCGTCCGCCGTGTTGCCGTAGTCGGGCTGGTCCTCGGCCCCGGCGAGCGCGGACTTCAGGTACGGGGTCTTCGCCAGTTCCTTGGCCAGATACTCGGCGCCGTTCGCCGCCGCGTCCGACCGGTTGGGGGTGTCGGCGACGACGCAACCCGTGAGGTCGAACGGGTTACCGGCCTCCGCCACGAAGCCCTGGCCCATGCCGGCGAGCACGCCCGCCGCGGTCGCGTCCGCGTTCGCCACCAGCTTGCCCTTCTTGTCGGGCTGGTAGGCGAAGGCGCCGCCGCCCTCTCCCCCGCAGGCCTTCGACAGCTTCACCAGGGCGTCGTACGGGGACTTGCCGTCCTTGGAGACGTCCTGGGGCTTCTTGCCGACCGCCTTCAGCGCGCCGATCACGACGGACGTCGAGTTGGCGTCGCTGGGACCGCCGGCCATGTAGCCCCAGCCGCCGTCCTTGTTCTGTGCGGACTTCAGCCAGGTCAGGGCCTTGCCCGTGGCGTCGTCGTGCCCGCCGAGTGCGGCGAGGGACTGGACGGCGGCCGCGGTGCTGTTGGTGTCGACCTGTGTCTTGGCGTCGCACGCGGCCGCGGCGTCGGCGCGGTACGCGGCGAAGGCACCGTTCGCGCACTGCTGTCCGGTCAGCCAGTCGACGGCCTTCCCGGCGGGCCGCACGCCGACGGTGTGCTGGGCGAGAAGCGCGAGCGACTGCCGCCAGACGCCGTCGTACGTCGGGTCGGTGGAGCCGTACAGACCCGAGGGGATCGCCGTCGAGGGCGACGCCGAGGGGGACGAGTCGGCGGCGGACGCGGCCGGCGCGACGACCGCCCCGATGACGGCGGTGGCGGCCAGTACCGCTGCGGTGCGGCGAACAAACATGACTCTCCCTGCGGGGAGCCGGGCAGCACCGGGCACACTGAGGCATCCGGGCGGCTCCGGCTCCGTATCCCTCGACGGTGCCGGCCGTCGGCGGGCTGCCGAGGGCACGAGCCGGTCACGTCCCGTCCGAGGCGATCCGGCTCACCACCGAAGTGGCTCACGGTTGCGGGTCAGCGCCGGATTTGCACCGGCTTCTCCTCGTACGGGTGTGATGACGACGCGCTCACTCTACCGGCCGCGCGGAATCCGCTGAGTGTCGCCTGTGGCACGGGCCCGGGGTGATCCAGGCGACATCCGCTAGGTTCGGGCCATGCGAACGGGGAGACTGCTCGGCTCGGGGCGTTCGGCGGACGTCTACGAGATCGACGAGGCGTGGGTGCTGCGGAGGGACCGCGAGGGCTGGGGAGACGCGACGGCCGAGGCGGCGGTGATGCAGCACGTGCGCTCGCACGGCTACCCGGTGCCGGGCGTGCGGGCGGCGACCCGCGGCGATCTGGTGATGGAGCGGCTGTCCGGGCCGACCATGCTGGAGGCCTTCGGCCAGGGCCTGCTCTCCGCCCAGGAGGCGGGCCTCACCCTGGCGCGGCTGCTGCGCAAGCTGCACGCCGTGCCCGCCCGGCTCTCCGCCGATCCCGCCGTCCGCGTCCTGCACCTGGATCTGCACCCCGACAACGTGATGCTCACCCCGGACGGCCCGAAGGTCATCGACTGGGCCAACACCGAGGAGGGGCCGCCCGGTCTCGACTGGGCCATGTCCGCCGTGATCCTCGCCCAGGTCGCCGTCGGCGGCGAGCCGGTCGGGGACGTGGCCGCCGAGACGCTGGACGCGTTGCTCGACGGGAACGAGGACCAGGTGACCGAGGAGGGGCTCGTGGAGGCGGGGCGGCGCCGGGCGGCCAATCCCACCATGAGCGCGCACGAGGTCCAACTCCTGGGCGAAGCGGACGGGTTGATCCGCGCGCTGCTGCGCTGAGCGGTGGCCGGCGCCGCGGGTCACCGCACGCGTGCGGGGACCGTCGCCTCCACCGGCTGGCACAGCACCAGGGCGAGATCGTCGGCGAGGGGCGCGCCGGTGTGCCGGAGCAGGCGGTCGTGCAGGATGCCCAGGGCGTCCTCGGGGAGGGGTTCGCGCAGCGCGAGGGCGGCCTCGCCGAGCAGCGGGAACGGGATGCCCTCCGGGTCGCGGCCCTCGGTCAGGCCGTCCGTGTAGAGCAGCAGACGGTCGCCCGGCTGGAGTCGTACGCGGTACTGGCGGGGATCGGGGCGCAGCCCCAACGGCGGTGAGGGGAACTCGGGTTCGAGGAACTCGATGCTCCGGCCGGAGCGAAGTGGCGCGGGGTGACCGCAGTTGACCAATCGCACCTCGCCGGGCGCGAACTCGGCGAGCAGGGCGGTGACGAAGTCCTCCGATCCCAGCTCCGGTGTGAGGCGGGTGTCGAGACCATGGGCGAGGGACGGCAAGTCCGGTGCCGTATAGGCGAGTTCGCGGAAACCGGTGATCGTCTCGACGGTCAGCCGGAGGGCGTCGAGGCCGTGTCCGCGTACGTCGCCCACCAGGACCCGCAGTCCGTACGGGGTCACCGCGACGTCGTACAGATCGCCCCCGACCGCCGACTCGCCGGCGGAGCAGTGGTAGCGGGTGCACACCTGAGTGCCGTCCAGGGTGCGGGAGATGGGTCGCAGGACCGTCTCCTGGGTGACCCGGGCGACCTCGCGGGACCGCGCGAGCGCGGCGCTCAGGCGCTCGCCCCGGCCGGCGGCGTACACGGTGACCGCACAGCCGAACAGCAGCCCTCCGGTACGGACACCGAAGTCGAAGCCGGCCACGGTGGTGTCGCCGAGATCCGTCGCGAGCCCCAGCGCCACCGCCCAGGCGCAGACCAGCAGGGTGCACCGCACCCCGAACCGCACGCACGCCAGCAGCGGCCCGATCAGCAGCAGCGTGACCAGCGACGGCACCCGGGCGTCCACCAGATGCGGCAGGGCGACCAGCAGGCAGACGGCAGGCGGCATCAGCGTCAGCCAGGAGAACCCGGCTCCGACGTGCCCACAGCCTCCGCCGGCGGCGGACCTCCGATCGTCCTGCTCCCTCTCGCGCATCACCCGACCATCGCCGAAAATCGCACCCGCCGCCCTCGCCGACGGAGACTTGATCGCATCTCGTCGCATGGTGCCCGGAACTGGCGTTGCGCTGCGGTCTTTCTGTCCGAGTCGGTGGAGCGGCGCGTCGCGCGCGTGCGGTCCGGCCACACTGGTCCGCGTGTCCGACAAGACGACCGGTGGACGGCCCGGCAATCCGCCCTCACAGACGCGGAGTTTCATCGGACGGCTGGAGGAACTCGGCCGACTGGAGCGAGAACTGGACCCCGGCGCCGGGACCGGCCGGCTGCTGAGCCTGGTCGGCGTCGGCGGAGTGGGCAAGACCCGGCTCGCCCTGCGGGCCGTCGGTCGGGTCGAAGGCGCGTACCCGGACGGCGTCCGGCTGGTGGAGCTCTCCCCGCTGCACACCGCCGGCCTGGTGGGCCTCGCCGTCGTGGAGGCGCTGCGGCTCACCGACCGCTCGACCCGGCCGGTCACCGAGGTCATCGCCGAATGGGCCGAGGGCAAAAGGCTGTTGCTGGTCCTCGACTCCTGCGAGCACGTCCTCGCGGACTGCGTGGGCTTCGTCGAGGAACTGCTGCCCGTCCTGCCGGGCCTGCGGGTCCTCGTCACCAGCCGTGAGCCGCTCGGCCTGCCGGGCGAACGCGTCCTGCGCCTGGAACCGCTGCCGGTCGCCGACGACGCGGTGGCCCTGTTCGCCGACCGCGCGGCCGAGACCGGATGCACCCTCGACGACACCGACCGTCCCGTCGTGGAGGCCGTCTGCCGTCGTCTCGACGGCATCCCGCTCGCCATCGAGCTCGCCGCCGTCCGGCTCGGCGAACTCACCCTGGACCAGCTGAGCGGCCTGCTCGGCGAGCGGCTGCCGTCCCGTCTCGACCTGCTCGTCGCGCGCGAGGGCGAGGGGCCGCCCCGCCACCGGACCCTGCGGACGGCCATCGGCTGGAGCCACGAGCTGTGCGCACCCCTGGAACGGCTGCTGTGGGCCCGGCTCTCGGTCTTCGCTGGCGGCTTCTGCGGGAGCGCCGCCGAGGGCGTCTGCGCGGGCGGGCCGCTGCCCGCCGACCTGATTCCCGGCCTGCTCGCCCGGCTCGTCGAGCAGTCCATCGTGGGCCGCCACCACGCCGGCCCCGCCCGCTACCGGCTCCTCGACACCGTACGGGAGTTCGGCGCCGACTGGCTGCGCGCACTGGGCGAGGAGCACACCGTACGACTGCGCCACCGCGACCACTACCGGGGGCTGGCCCGCCAGGGCTGTGCCGAGTGGAACACCGCACGGCAGGCGGCCTGGTGCGAGCGCACCCTGACCGAGCACGCCAATCTCCGGGCGGCCATGGACTGCGCGCTCGCCGGGTCCGACAGACGGGTCGCCCTGGCGATGGCGTCCGACATCGGCTTCCTGTGGCGGCACTGCGGCTATCTGCGCGACGCCCAGCACTGTCTCGACCAGGCGATGGCGGCCGACCCGGCCTCCGGCCCCGACCGCACCCGCGCGGTGTGGACCCGGGGCGCGGTCGCGCTGCTCCAGGGCGATCTGGAGGCCGCGGCCAACTGGGCGGTGCGCTGCGCCGACGCGGCGGGAGAACAGGGCGACCCGGCGGCGGTGGTGGCCGCGCTGTACCTCCGGGGCGGACAACTCGCCCTGAGCGGGCGCCTGTCCGAGGCGGTCCACGTCCTGGCCGGCGCGCCTCGGCTGCCCGTCCGGGGGGACTGGCTCGGAGCGGCACAGCTCCAGGTCCGGGTGGCGCTGTCGTACGCGTATCTGATGCGCGGGGAGCAGGAACGGGCGCGTGCGGTGGCCGAGGAGGTGCGGGCGGCGAGCCTGGCATGCGGGGAGTCGTGGGCGGGAGCCTTCGCCGACGGGCTCGTGGCCCAGATCGATCTGGCCCGCGGGGACATCGGCGCGGCTCTCGGCAACGCCCGGACCGCGCTGGCCGGGCACGGGCTGCTGCACAACACCGTGGGTGCCGCGATGGTCCTCGACGTGCTCGCCGCGGGGATCGTCGCGGCGGGCGACGGACACCGCGCGGCCCGCCTTCTCGGCATCGGCGAGCGCGTGTGGGAACTCACCGGGCGCGCCCAGATGGACTCACCCGATCTGATCGCCACCCGCCGCTCGCACGAACTCCGCGTCCGCGGCGAGATCGGCGACTCGGCGTACGAGAAGGCGTACGAGGAGGGGCGCACGATGCCGTACGAGGAGGGGCTGGACTACGCGGCCCACAGCCGCAGCCACTGAGTTCCGAGGCGCTGGGCGGGCCGCAGAAGGTGAGGTCCGCGGCGCCGAGCGGCCGTACCCGCGAAGGTGCGCGGCCCCGAGCGGCCGTACCCGCCGAGTCCCGCGCCCGGCTGCCGCGGCCCGCCGCCGGAGAGGCGGCCCGGACCGGCGGGCGAGAGGCGTCACACCGCCACGAACGTCACCGGGTCGCTGCCCGTCACCGCCTCCGCCCGTCCCAGCTTCACCAGCCTCCGTACATGAGCCTCGGCCTCCGAGACCGCGATGTTCCGTGATCCGTAGGGGATGTCGGCCCAGGGGCGGTTCCACTCCATGCGCTCGGCGAGCTGCCAGGGCGTGAGCGGGACGGACAGGAGGGTGAGCAGGCCGGTGAGCCGCTCCTCGTGGTGCGCTAGCAACTCCGCGACCCGGGACGGGGCGTCGGTGAACACGTGCTGGTGGGCCGGGAGCACCTCGGCCGGGTCGAGGCGGCCGACGCGCTCCAGGGAGTCGAGGTAGTCGCCGAGCGGATCGGCGATCTCGCCGAGGCTCTCGATCCCGTTCGCGTAGGGGGGACGCCCGTGGGTGTCCGGGTCTTCGTAGAGGCCGATGTGCGGGGTGATCCTGGGCAGCAGGTGGTCGCCGGAGAACAGCCTTCCGTTGCCCGGCAGCCGGGCCGGGTGGTCCTCTTCCAGGTGGAGGCAGACGTGCCCGGGTGTGTGGCCGGGGGTCCAGACGGCGCGCAGCCGGCGGCCGGGCAGCGCGAGGAACTCGCCGGGGACGATCTCACGGTCGGGGAGCGCGGGGGAGAAGCCGGGCAGGGTGCTGGGGCGGCGTACGGACGTGCTTGCCTCGCGCAGCGGGGTGATGTGCTCCTCCGGGGCACCGGAGGCCTCCAACTTGGCCGCCATGTAGGCGAACCAGCGCTCGGGCCGGTTCTCCCGGGTGCGCCGGACCAGTGCCGCGTCGGCGGCGTGCATCGCGATCCAGGCGCCGGAGGCCTCGCGGACCTGTCCCGACAGGCCGTGGTGATCGGGGTGGTGGTGGGTGATGACCACGCCGTGGATCTCCGTGACGGAGGTTCCGCAGTCGGTGAGTCCCTCGACGAGGGTGTCCCAGGAAGCGGGGTCGTCCCAGCCCGTGTCGATGAGCACGGGTCCCGCGTCGGTGTCGACCAGGTACACCAGCGTGTGGCCGAGCGGGTTGTCCGGGATGGGGACCCTGATCGACCGTACGCCCCCGCCGTGATCGGTCACGTGCGTCATGCGCTTCCACCCATCGCCGAGTTGTCGACACTATAACTAGAACGAGTTCCAATGGGAGCCCAAGTCGACTGTTCTGTCCGCGGGGACGGCAGCGTCCGTGCCGTGGACTCATCCGGCGGGAACTGGTATCAGTTCTCGTATCTGATGAAGCGTCAGAAGTGGTGGCAGAGAGCGTCCTTGGAGGCAGTCGGCCATGACCGAGCTCGTGGAACACGGACAGCTGTTCATCGGCGGGGAGTTGACCGATCCCCTCGGCAAGGACGTCATCGAGGTGATCTCGCCGCACACCGAGGAGGTCATCGGCCGGGTGCCGCACGCCTCGGCGGCCGACGTCGACCGGGCCGTCGCCGCCGCGCGCGAGGCGTTCGACCAGGGCCCCTGGCCGCGAATGAGCCTCGACGAGCGGATCGCGGTCGTGACGCGGATCAAGGACGCGATCGCCGTACGCCACGAGGAGATCGCCCGCGTCATCTCCTCCGAGAACGGCTCCCCCTACTCCTGGAGCGTCCTCGCGCAGGCCCTCGGCGCCATGATGGTGTGGGACGCGGCGATCACGGTGGCACGCGGCTACACGTACGAGGAGACGCGCGACGGAGTCCTCGGCAGGATTCTGGTGCGCCGTGAACCGGTGGGCGTGGTGGCGGCCGTGGTGCCGTGGAACGTCCCGCAGTTCGTGGCGGCGGCCAAGCTCGCGCCCGCGCTGCTGACCGGCTGCACCGTCGTCCTGAAGCCGTCGCCCGAATCACCCCTGGACGCCTATCTGCTCGGGGAGATCGCGAAGGAGGCCGGGCTGCCCGAGGGGGTGCTGTCCATCCTCCCGGCGGACCGCGAGGTCAGCGAGTACCTGGTCGGACACCCCGGCATCGACAAGGTCTCCTTCACCGGATCGGTCGCGGCGGGCAAGCGGGTGATGGAGGTCGCCGCCCGGCATCTCACCCGCGTGACCCTGGAGTTGGGCGGCAAGTCGGCGGCCGTGGTGCTGCCGGACGCGGACATCGGCACCTCGGTCCCCGGGATCGTCTCGGCGGCCTGGATGAACAACGGCCAGGCGTGCGTCGCCCAGACCCGCATCCTCGTACCGCGCTCGCGCTACGACGAGTTCGCGGACGCCTTCGCCGCGGCGGCGAACGCGCTCGTCGTCGGTGATCCGCTCGACCCGGCCACCCAGGTCGGCCCGCTGGTCGCCGAGCGGCAGCGGCGGCGCAACCTCGACTACATCCGCATCGGGCAGGAGGAGGGCGCCAAGATCCTGGCCGGCGGCGGACGTCCGCCCGGACTCGACCGCGGCTGGTACGTCGAACCGACGCTCTTCGGTGACGTCGACAACTCGATGCGCATCGCCCGGGAGGAGATCTTCGGCCCGGTGATCTGTCTGCTCCCCTACGGCGACGAGACCGAGGCCGTGAAGATCGCCAACGACTCCGACTACGGGCTGAGCGGCAGCGTCTGGACGGCGGACGTCGCCCACGGCATCGACATCGCCCGCCAGGTCCGCACCGGCACCTACTCGGTCAACACCTTCAGCCTCGACATGCTCGGCCCGTTCGGCGGCTACAAGAACTCGGGCCTGGGCCGGGAGTTCGGGCCCGAGGGATACGGCGAGTTCCTGGAGCACAAGATGATCCACCTGCCGGCCGGCTGGGAGGCGTGAGGATGGGCGACCGCTGGCAGGTCGGGGTCGACCGCTCCGTCTGCATCGGCTCCGCCCAGTGCGTCCACCACGCCCCGGACGCCTTCCGCCTCGACGCCGGCATGCAGTCCCACCCGGTCGAACCGGAGACCGACGCCAACGAGAAGATCCTCGAAGCGGCCGAGGGCTGCCCGGTCGAGGCCGTCATGATCTCCTTGCTGGGCAGCGGTGAGCCCGTGTTCCCGCCGGAGGAATAGCCAGGGGGCCGGATCCGGGGACCTCCCCGTCCCCGGATACCCTCCAGCCGATTCGACGGATCGACCGGGGCGGGAAGCGTGCACAAGTCCGAGGCCAGGAAGCTGATCGAGCAGGCGCGTACGGCGTGGGAGGCCGAGGAGTGGCAGCGGGCCGCCGATCTCCACGAACAGGTGCTCGCGCACTTCCCCGACGAGCGGCCGAGCGCGGTGTGGTGGTACGACGCCGCGCTCGCCCACAAGTTCCTGCGGAACTGGGAGAAGGCCCGCGACCTCGGACGCGAGGCGGCGGCCCGCGCTCCGCGAGGCGAGGGCGATCCCGCGTACTGGAACCTCGGCATCGCCGCCACGATCCTGCGCGACTGGGCGACGGCCCGCGACGCCTGGACCGGGTTCGGCATCGAACTACCGGACGGGGAGGGTGAGATCGCGGGCCGCTTCGGCGCCGCCTGCGTACGGCTGGACACCGACGGAGAGCGGGAGGTCGTGTGGATCGAGCGGTTGTGCCCGACCCGCGGGCGCGTGGTGAACGTGCCCGTCACGGGCGGGCGGCGGTACGGCGAGATCGTCGTGCACGACGGCGAACCCAAGGGGGAGCGGGTGTACGACGGCACGACGTATCCCGTCTTCGACGAGCTGACGCTCTTCGAGGCGTCCGCGCTCCCGACCCTGGAGGTGACGGTCGGCGCGGGCGACGCGACCGACCTGGAGGCCCTGCTCGCCCTGTTCACCGAGCATGGCTTCGGTGCCGAGCCCGCCAGTGCCGTGCGCGTCCTCTGCGCCTGCTGCAGCGAGGGCACCCATCAGCAGGAACGCGATGTGCGGGCGGGCGCCCAGGCGGTGTCGCTGGCGGCTCCGGAGCACGAGGCGCGACGGCTGCTGGAGCGCTGGGCCGGGGAGACGGCGATCGGGCGCAGCTGGAGCGGACTGGAGCAGGTGGGCTAGCCCCGGCTTCCGCGGCTGCCCCGGCAGTCTCGGTGGTCCTGGCCGTTCCGGCTCTCCCGGCCGTGCGGGCGCGCCCTGCTGTCCCGGCCGCTCAAGCCCGCCCGGCCGTCCAAGCCCGCCCGGCCGTCCGGGCGCACCCGTTCGTCCGGGGCCTACCGGCTCTTCGGGTCGGTCAGGTCGATCAGGCGGCACACCGTCTCGATGTCTATCTTGACCTGGGCGATCGAGGCGCGGCCCGAGAGCCAGGTGATCAGGGCCGAGTGCCAGGTGTGCTCGATGACGCGGACGGCGGAGAGCTGGGCCGGCGTCGGGTCGTCGAGGCCCATCGCGTCCAGGATGATCACCGTGGTCTGCCGCGAGACCTGGTCGACCTCGGGGCTGACGCTGCGATCCGCGAAGGTGAGCGCGCGGACCATGGCGTCGGCCAGGTGCGGCTCCCGCTGGAGGGCGCGGAACGCCCGCATCAGGGTCTCCGCCACCCGCTCCGCGGCCGTGTCCCCGGCCGGCGGCTTCTTGCGCAGCGTGCCGTGCATGTGCTCCAGCTGGTCCTGCATCGTGGCGACCAGCAGATGCACCTTCGAGGGGAAGTAGCGGTACAGCGTGCCGAGAGCGACCTGCGACGACTCCGCGACCTCACGCATCTGCACGGCGTCGAAGCCGCCCCGGCTGGCCAGCTGCGCGCTGGCGTGCAGGATCCGGCGGCGGCGTGCCTCCTGCCGCTCGGTGAGCGGGGGAGAGGCGGGGTGCGCGATGGGGTGCGGGGTGGAGCGCGCGGAGGTGGACGGCGTGGCGGGCGTGCTGCCCCCCGGCGCCGGTCGCGCGTTCTTCGAGTCCGCCTTGGCTTCCGCAGGCATGGGTCCGTTCCGTGACATCAGCGAGAGGGAGCGAGGAGTCAGCATGGCAACGCGTGTCACTGCCGTGCGGACCAGCCGATCCCGCCGCGCCGTCGTGGCGTGAATCACCTGATCCACCGCTCACAGTGGCGCTACCTGCCGGTAGATTCAATGCTCCTTGAACGATCAAGTCTGAAACTTGTTCTAGATTAGCGTCCCGGCGTAATCTCGCGGGAAAGTGCAGGGAGAAGGGGACCGGAAGTGACCGCTGAGGCCATGGAGACGGGCCCCGGGAAGGGCACGGCTGCCGACGGGGACGGACCCCTGCGCATCGCGCTCCTCACCTACAAGGGCAACCCGTTCTGCGGCGGCCAAGGTGTGTACGTACGGCACCTCTCGCGCGAACTCGCCCGACTCGGTCACCGCGTCGAGGTCATCGGCTCCCAGCCCTACCCCGTGCTCGACGAGGGCCTTCCCGAGCTGAGCCTCACCGAGCTGCCCAGCCTCGACCTGTACCGCCAGCCCGACCCCTTTCGCACCCCCGGGCGCGACGAGTACCGGGACTGGATCGACGCCCTCGAGGTCGGCACCATGTGGACCGGCGGCTTCCCCGAGCCGCTGACCTTCTCGCTGCGCGCCCGCCGCCATCTGCGGGCCCGGAGCGGTGAGTTCGACGTCATCCATGACAACCAGACGCTCGGATACGGCCTGTTGGGTGATGTCGGCGCCCCGCTGGTGACCACCATCCACCACCCCATCACCGTCGACCGGCAGCTGGAACTGGACGCCGCCGAGGGCTGGCAGCGCCGCGCGTCCGTCCGCCGCTGGTACGCGTTCACCCGCATGCAGAAGCGCGTCGCGCGCCGTCTGCCGTCCGTGCTCACCGTCTCCGGCACCTCCCGCCAGGAGATCGTCGAGCATCTGCGGGTCGAGCAGGACCGCATCCACGTCGTCCACATCGGCGCGGACACCGACCTCTTCTCGCCGGATCCGTCCGTGCGCCAGGTGCCGGGCCGGATCGTCACCACGTCCAGCGCGGACGTGCCGCTCAAGGGCCTGGTGTTCCTGGTCGAGGCGCTCGCGAAGGTGCGCACCGAACACCCCGGCGCGCACCTCGTCGTCGTCGGCAGGCGCGCCGAGGACGGACCGGTCGCCCAGGCCATCGAGCGGTACGGCCTCGACGGCGCCGTCGAGTTCGTCAAGGGCATCTCCGACGCCGAACTCGTGGACCTCGTCCGCTCGGCCGAGGTCGCCTGCGTGCCCTCCCTGTACGAGGGCTTCTCGCTGCCCGCCGCCGAGGCGATGGCCACGGGGACGCCGCTGGTGGCCACCACCGGCGGAGCGATCCCGGAGGTCGCGGGCGCCGACGGCGAGACCTGCCTGGCGGTCCCGCCGGGCGACTCGGGGGCGCTGGCGGTGGCCCTGAGCCGGCTCCTCGGTGACCCGGGACTGCGGGCGCGGCTCGGCTCGGCCGGGCGCGAACGCGTCCTCGCGCGCTTCACCTGGGCCAAGGCGGCCGAGGGCACGGTGGCTCACTACCGCGAGGCCATGGCCCTGCCCGCGTCCCCGTCCCGCTCGCGGAGGGCGGCCCCCGCCGCGGGCACGGCCGGGCGCGGCACCACGCCCGGCCCCGAACACTCGGCGGCCCCGGGCCCCGACCGCTCCGAGGCAGCGGACAGGACTCCCGTCGCCGAAGAACTAGTTGCAGCCAACCGCGAAAGCAGGGCCACGTGCTGACCGTCGACTTCTCCCGGTTCCCGCTCGCCCCGGGCGACCGCGTTCTGGACCTCGGATGCGGTGCCGGCCGGCACGCGTTCGAGTGCTACCGGCGCGGTGCGCAGGTCGTGGCGCTGGACCAGAACGGCGAGGAGATCCGCGAGGTCGCGAAGTGGTTCGCGGCGATGAAGGAGGCCGGGGAGGCGCCCGCCGGTGCCACCGCGACGGCCATGGAGGGCGACGCGCTCGCGCTGCCCTTCCCCGACGAGTCCTTCGACGTCGTGATCATCTCCGAGGTCATGGAGCACATCCCGGACGACAAGGGCGTTCTCGCCGAGATGGTCCGTGTGCTCAAGCCGGGCGGCCGTATCGCCATCACCGTGCCGCGCTACGGGCCGGAGAAGGTCTGCTGGACGCTGTCCGACGCGTACCACGAGGTCGAGGGCGGCCACATCCGCATCTACAAGGCGGACGAACTGCTCGGGAAGATCCGCGAGGCCGGTCTGCGGCCCTACGGCTCCCACCACGCCCACGCGCTGCACTCGCCGTACTGGTGGCTGAAGTGCGCGTTCGGCGTCGACAACGACAAGGCGCTGCCCGTGCGGGCGTACCACAAGCTGCTGGTCTGGGACATCATGAAGAAGCCGCTGGCCACCCGGGTCGTCGAGCAGGCGCTCAACCCGCTGATCGGCAAGAGCTTCGTGGCGTACGCGACCAAGCCGCACCTGCCGAAGCTCGCCGAGGCGACCGCTGCCGGGACGACCGTCTCCGAGGCGGACGCCACGTGACCACTCCCCGGACAGAACACCTCGTCCTGCCCGGGGTTCTCACCGACGAGGAGGCCGCCGCCACCGTGCGCGGGATCCTCGCGGTGCAGCGCCCCGACGGAGCCATCCCCTGGTTCCGCGGCCACCACCTCGACCCGTGGGACCACACCGAGGCCGCCATGGCGCTCGACGCGGCCGGGGAGCACGAGGCGGCCGAGCGCGCCTACGCGTGGCTGGCACGGCATCAGAACGCGGACGGATCCTGGTACGCGGCGTACGCCGACGGGGACTTCGAGGACGTCACCGACCGCGGCCGGGAGACCAACTTCTGCGCGTACATCGCGGTGGGCGTCTGGCACCACTACCTGGCGACCGGCGACGACGTGTTCCTGGACCGCCTGTGGCCCGCCGTCTACGCGGCCGTCGAGTTCGTGCTGCGGCTCCAGCAGCCCGGCGGGCAGATCGGCTGGAAGCGCGAGGACGACGGGACCGCGGTCGAGGACGCGCTGCTGACCGGGAGTTCGTCGGTCTATCACGCGCTGCGCTGCGCGCTCGCCATCGCCGAGCAGCGCGAAGAGCCGCAGCCCGACTGGGAGCTGGCGACCGGAGCGCTGCGGCACGCGATCCGGCGCCACCCGGAGCGGTTCCTGGACAAGGACCGCTACTCCATGGACTGGTACTACCCGGTACTCGGCGGCGCGTTGACGGGCGCCGAGGCCAAGTCCCGTATCGAAGAGGGCTGGGACCGCTTCGTGGTGCCCGGGTTCGGGGTGCGCTGCGTGATTCCCAACCCGTGGGTGACCGGTGGTGAATCGGCCGAACTCGCCCTCGCCCTCTGGGCGGTGGGCGAGTCCGACCGCGCCCTGGAGATCCTCCAGTCCATCCAGCACCTGCGCGATCCGAAGACCGGTCTGTACTGGACGGGTTACGTCTTCGAGGACCAGGCCATCTGGCCCGAGGAGCTCACCACCTGGACGGCGGGCTCCCTGCTGCTGGCGGTCGCCGCCCTGGGCGGCGACGAGGCCACCTGCTCGGTCTTCGGCGGCGAGCGCCTTCCGACCGGCCTGGACCCCGACTGCTGCGACCGGACCCGCTGAACCGTCCGGACCCGCTGAACCGTCCGGACCCGCTGAACCGTCCGGACGGCCCGGAGCCGCCGGGCCGTCCGGAGGCTCCGGACCGTCGGCACGCTTCGGTCCGTCGGGACACGCGGGTCGGTCGGGTTGCTCCGGTCCGTCAGTGCCGGTGCATGCGGTTGGCGACGGCGTGGCCCACGAACAGGTAGACGACGGCGGCGAGACCGTAGCCGGCGACGACACGCGCCCACTGCTCGTCGAAGGTGAACAGGTCACGCGACCAGCCGGCGAGCCAGCTTGCCACGTCATGGATGAACTGCACGAGATCGTTGCCGGGGTTGGCATCGAGCAGATACATCAGAATCCAGAGACCGAGGATGACGGCCATTACATCCGCGACGATCGCGATGACCGTCCCAGCAGAATTCGAGCCGTTGCGATATCGAGGGGACATGACCAGCGGGTTGCCCGTCAATCCTGGATGAAACCCGAACGGGTCGGCTCGAGTGGCACGGGAGCCGGGGCCGGGCGAGGCTGCCGGGGAGCGCCGTGTTCCCCCGGGATCGGGGAGAACCGGCGGACCGGGGAGAACCGTTCCCTCATCCGGAGGATCCCGTGCCCGTACCCATGCGGCGCCTGATGGTGGCGCTGACTCTCTGCTGCGCCCTGCTCGGCGGTACCACAGCCTGCGGTGGTGGCGGCACCGGACAGGACACCGCCACCACGGTGCAGGCGGCCGCCACACCGACCCCGACCAGCTCCGCGGAGAAGCAGAAGTTCGCCAAGACCCGCTTCGTGGCGAACGCGGGGCTCGCGGCGGGCGCCACCTACCAGTGGATCGTCAAACCCTGGAAGGCGGGCAAGTTCAAGAAGGACGCGAAGGGCCGCAGGCTCGCCCTGGTCAAGGCCGGCCTCGCGGGCGCCTTCGCGTACAACCGGCTCAAGGCGGCCACCAGGAACGCCCAGGGCGACCCCACGCTCTCCAAGGCCCTCGCCCCGCTCACCGCGGGCATCGAGGCGCTCAAGGACCTGCCCGCCAAGCTGCGTAAGGGCGACTCCACCGACGCCGTGGCGAACTCCTTCGACGACATCATCAACAAGGTGAAGGCGGCCGGGAAGAGCGCGGGCGCCGAGGTCAAGGACAAGGTGCCGTCGGCGTCCCAACTCAGCGGCGGCTAGGACGGTTCGGCGTACCGGCCCGGCCCGGGCCGGTACGCCGCCACGGCTAGGAGTTCAGCTCGGCCAGGACGCGGAGCGTGTGCGGGTCCGGGGACAGGACCAGCAGGTCGGTCACCGGGCCTTTGCGCCACAACTCCAGGCGCTCGGCGATGCGTTCACGCGGTCCGACGAGCGAGATCTCGTCCGCGAAGGCGTCCGGCACGGCCAGAACGGCTTCCTCGCGACGCCCTTCCAGGAACAGCCGCTGGATCCTGCGGGCCTCCTCCTCGAAGCCCATCCGGGCCATCAGGTCGGCGTGGAAGTTGCGGGCCGCGTGCCCCATCCCGCCGATGTAGAAGCCGAGCATCGCCTTGACCGGCAGCAGTCCTTCGGCGACGTCGTCGCAGACGTGTGCGCGGGCCATCGGCGCCACGAGGAAGCCGTCGGGCAGATCGGCGAGCGAGGCCTCGTACGCCTGCGGACGCGTCGGCGACCAGTACAGCGGCAGCCAGCCGTCCGCGATCCGGGTCGTCTGCGCGATGTTCTTCGGGCCCTCGGCACCGAGCAGGACGGGCAGTTGGGCCCGGAGCGGATGGGTGATCGGCTTCAGCGCCTTGCCGAGTCCCGTGCCGTCGGAGCCCCGGTACGGGTGGGAGTGGAAGCGTCCGTCCAGCTCGACCGGCCCCTCGCGCCTGAGGACCTGGCGTACGACATCGACGTACTCCCGGGTCGCGGTCAGCGGCGACTTGGGGAACGGCCGCCCGTACCAGCCCTCGACGACCTGAGGTCCCGACAGACCGAGGCCGAGCATCATGCGCCCGCCGGAGAGATGGTCGAGGGTGAGCGCGTGCATCGCGGTGGTGGTGGGCGAGCGGGCGGCCATCTGCGCGATGGCCGTGCCGAGCCGGATGCGCTCGGTGTGCGCGGCGATCCAGGTGAGCGGGGTGAACGCGTCCGAGCCCCACGACTCGGCGGTCCACACGGAGTGGTAGCCGAGCCGCTCCGCCTCCTGGGCGAGGGGCACATGGTCCGCCGAGGGGCCGCGCCCCCAGTAGCCGAGCGCGAGACCGAGCCGCATGTCGCCTCCAGAAGCAGATTCCTGACGGTCCGTCAGTTCTTGGGGTGCTGCGACTGTACGACAACGGCCCCCCGCCGGAAAGGGCGAGGGGCCGTTGCCACGGCGATGAGCGGGGTCAGCCGCGCTGGATCCCCGAGGTGTCCTGCAGCACGCCACGACGGCCGTCCTGCGTCTGCGCCACCAGGGTCCCGGCGCGCTGCTCGACGGCCAGGTACCAGGTGCCCGGCGCCAGTTCGGCGATCGGCGTCTGCGCGCCGTCCTCCGAGAACAGCGGTCGCGCCACCGGAACGGCGAACCAGAACGGCGAGAAGTCCTGGGCGGGCTGCTGCGTCTGCGGGGCCGACGGCTGGCTCGGCTGTCCGCCGAACGGCTGCCCCTGCTGCGGCGGCTGAGCGCCGTAGGGCGGCTGACCGGGCTGACCCGGCTGCGAGGCACCCGGGTACCCGTAACCACCCTGCGGCTGACCGCCGTAGGGCTGCGGGGCGTGCGGCGTCGGGGCGCCGACGAGGGCGCCCTTCAGCGCGGGCACGAGCGGGGTGGCCACGGCGGCACCGGCCAGGACGAGGGCCGAGATGAAGCCGATGATGGTTCCGGCGGCGGCGTCGGCACTGTCCGGGACGTCCACGAGCGACCAGAACATGGTCCAGGCGACGAGCACGGTGAAGGCCACGCCGACCGTGCCCAGGTCGAGCCCGGCGACCTTGCGCGGCTGCGGCAGGCAGCGGTTGATGACGATCAGAGCGGCGCCGATGACCCCACCCATGTAGATGCCGAGGCCTTCACCGAGGCTGTCCCAGGCGGTCGCGTCGTAGTTGTACCCAGAAATGGAGTAGAGCTTGAGGAACGACGCGATGAACAGCAACACCGCTGCTCCGATCACCACGCCGTCGCCTCGAGTGAGGGAGCGGATATTCACTTCAGGTCCTTCGTCAGTCGTCTCGTCGTCGATGGAGGCATCGCTGCTGGCCGTGTCGCCGTCATGGTGTCGCCGTCGGGACTCGGTGTGAAGCTTGGGGGTGGCCCTTTATCGTACGGAGGACACTATCGTCCGTACGATCCGGGTGTCCGCCGGGTTCGGTCCGTAGATCACTACCCGTGCAGGAAACTCACGATTCCCTCAGAGATCCCCCGTGCTGCCTTCTGCCGCCATGCGCCACTGGTCAGCAGCGCAGCGTCATTGGTATCGCGCATGTTGCCGCACTCGATGAACACCTTCGGAACCGTTGACAGATTGAGACCGCCGAGGTCCTTTCGGACCACCAGTCCGGTGCCGTCGCCGATGTAGTTGGAGGGCGCGCTGCCCGTCTCGCGGACGAACAGGCCCGCGACGCGCTCACCCAGGTCGCGGGAGGAGCCGACGATCGGGCGGGTGTCGGCGGCGTTCGCGTGCACCGATCCCGGAAGGATCACGTGGAAGCCGCGGTTGCCGGCCGCCGATCCGTCGGCGTGGATGGAGACGACCGCGTCCGCGTGCGCCGAGTTGCCGATGCGGGCCCGCTCGTCGACGCAGGGGCCCCAGGAGCGGTCGCCGTCCTGGGTGAACTTCACCGTGGCGCCCTGCTTTTCGAGGATCGTCCGCATCCGGTGCGCGACGTCGAGGGTGAACCGGGCTTCCGTGTAACCCGCGTTGGTCGACGTGCCGGTGGTGTCGCACTCCTTCGAGTTCGTCCCGATGTCCACCTGGCGGTTGATCTCGGAGGCGTGCTGGAAGTTGCCCGGGTTGTGCCCCGGATCGATCACCACGACCTTGCCCTTGAGGGAGCCGGAGGCGGCGGGCGCGGAGGAGGAGGGCGCCGGGGTCGACGACTTGCTCGGTCTGCCGTCGTCCGTCGCCGGGGCGGACGGCCGCGCGGAGGGGGAGGCGGAGCCGGGCGCGGAGGACGAGGACCCGGGAACGGCCCGGTCGGACCCACCCCCGGAATCGTCCCCCACCGCCTGCCACACCAGCCACCCGGCCAGTGCGCCAGGTACGAGCGCGGCGAGCGCGACGGTGAGAGGTCCGCGCCGGGAACGGCGCGGCTGGGGCGGATCGAAGTCAGGGCCTACGTACGACACGTCTGCCACCATACCGGCTGTCCATGGTGTGCATCGGGAATCACCGGAAGCTGAAATCCCAGGTCAGAGGCGACGAATCGCATCACGCGCACACAGCTTGTGAGACACGCGTGATACGGCGCACTACCGGTGCGGGAACACCGGCAGGCGCCTAGATCCGACCCTTCAGACCAAGGAGTCAGACATGGGCATCACCGTATCGCCCCCCGTCAAGCCGTCCGTCGATCACCTGATGGACGCACCGCTCGACTCGCTGCTCGCCGAGTTCGGCGTCGAGGAAGTCGAGACGCGCACGATCGACGACCCGACGTTCACCGGCTACATGACGGTCGGGAAGTCCGGCCGGCTGCTGCTGGCCTCGCCGCCGGCCCGTCCCCGAGCGGAGCGGGAGATCACCGTTCGGGCCATGCTCGGCACCGCGCTCGGCGTCGACCTCCCGGACCTGCCCGACCCGTACCGCGTCTCCGTCTTCGACAAGGACGGCGAGCCCCACCAGGTCAACCCGAAGCCTCACCGCTCCCAGGCCGACGAGGCGCTCCGCCGGGTCCGTGGGGAGGCTGTCTGATGCCGCGCCGTAACAGGAACGTCGACACGGCCCGCCTCCGCACGCCGCTGGAGCTGCTGCCCAAGAAGGCGGCCCGTCGGATCACCACCAAGTCCCGGCGTCGGGGGCGGTCTGCGTGAACGAGCGCGAAGCGCTGGCCCTGGTCCGGGGTCTCCTCACGGAGGCCCTGGGCGAGCCCGGCCAGCCCACCACCTACGTCCGTGACTTGGCCGGCCGGATCGGTGAGCTCCGCGCCACGATGCGCGCCGCCATCAGGGTCATCGACCAGACGGGGGCCGAGAAGTGAGCGCCCGCACGGTCACGCTGGCCACCCTCGATCGCGGCCTGGTCGTCGTTCCCGAGCCCGGCTGGTGCCGCGGCCACGAGGGCGAGCTGCCGCAGTTCTTCGCCGACATCACCCACAACGCCCGCCCGGTGCGGGCCGCGGCGACTATCGACCGGCTCGGCACCGTGCAGCTGATGCAGGCGCACCTGTCGCACGCCCCGTACCGGGAGCAGGTCCCGGAGCCGCACCCGGTCATCTCGGTCGTCTTGGACTGCAAGCAGGACTTCACCGTCGAGGACATCCCCGAGCTGCTCGAGGGACTCCGCTCCGTCGTGCGGATCCTCGCCTACATGTCCGTCGAGGCGAAGCGCCTGCGGGAGGTCCAGCCGTGACGACCAGGTGGCCGATCTCTCGTCCGACGGAGCACGCCGCGCTTCGTGCGGTCGACCGGTCGGCGCGGCCCCTTCCCCCTGTACCTGCCCTGATGGCTGCCCTGCTCGATGCGAACGAGCGGGGCGACCGGGAGGGCGTCTGCCTGGCCGCGCACCGTGTGGTGCGGGCCGCCGCCCCGGAGGTGGGCGAATGAACACTCCGAAGCTGCTTGCCCATACGTCGCTCGCCGCGGGCGTCGTCTTCACCGCGACCGCCGAGTACAGCCTCGCCCGGAAGATGGGCGCGATGGAGCCGGTAGCGGTCATGCTGCCGGTCGCCATCGACGCCTACGCGGTCGCCGCACTGAAGCGGTTCCGGTCGTTCGACATCACGCTGTCGCTGCTCCTCATGGGGGCGGCGCAGGTGTCGGCGCACCTACTCGACTCGCACGTGATGAAGGTGAACGGCTGGCTCGTCGTCATCGTGTCGCTGCTCGTACCCGTGGCGATCTGGCGTACCCACGCCCTCGCCCGCGACGACGACCAGGCGCCCGCCGAAGCCGACCTCTTGGATGTTATCCAAGAGGTTCCGACGCCCACGGTCGAGCGCGTACCCGAGACGCCCCCTGCGCTCGAAGGCGTCGTACTCGCCGCCGAGGAGCCGCGTACTCGCGTATCCGTCGATGTACCCGACAGCGACGACGACCTTCTCGCCAATGTCCGCACGGACTTCCACGGCCAGATCCCGACCTACCGCGATCTCAAGGACAGGTACGGGATCGGGCAGGCCCGTGCGAAGCGTATTCGTGCCGTACTCGAAGGAGAGCTGGCGTGAGTACGCCACTGGAGAAGGCGGCTCAGGAAGCCGTCGCCGCCGCCGACAACACCGAGTTGGTGCGGACGATCGCCGCGATCCTCGCCGTGCAGCAGGCCACCCAGCAGCAGGCGCCCGCCCCGCAGCCGGCCCGCTCCGAGTTCGACGCGAAGAAGTGGCTCGTCATCGGCGGGGTCGTCGTCTCCGTCGGCCTGGTCGGCGCCCTGTTCGCCGTGGCCATCGCCATCGGCGCGTGCTGCGCCACCGCCTGCCTGCTCATCCTTCGATCCCTGTACCGCGACATCCAGAAAGGACGATGACCATGAGGCACCAGACCAGCATCGAGCCCGAGCACCGCGGGAACGGCCGCTACACGTACAACTACCGCTGCAGCTGCGGAGCCTACGTGTACGGCCTGCTCAGCCGGGGCGCCGCCGAGGCGGCCGGCCGTAACCACCAGGCGAAGCAGGGGGACCGCTGATGGCTGCCACCGGCAAAGACCCGCACACCGTCGGAGAGCTGCTGAAGGTGGTGGCGCTCGGCGCCCGGATCACCCGCAGGGAGGCCCGCGGCAAGCCCACCAAGCGGCTGGAGAACCGCGTCGAGCGGATCCGCGAGGAAGCCCAGAAGCGCGAGGACAAGCGCGGCAAGAAGTAGGTACCCACGGGGCGGCCGTACCCGGCACAGGTACACCGGCCGCCCCGTGTCTGCCGATCACCCATCGAGCAACCGGAGAGACCAGCATGACGGATCTTCACGTACCCGCGAAAGTCGAGGCGCCGAGTACGCCCGTACCCGATGTACTCGCCGTACCCGTGAGCAAGGAGACCCGTACTCGCCGACGGGTACGCATCGACTCCCTGCGCCGCGTTTTCGTCGACACTCGCAAGAGCCCCACGTACCGGTTCACCGTCCGGCACGGCGCCTACGTACTCGGTGGCACCCGCGTACTCGCCCGCCGTACCTGGGACTCGAGGACGACCGCACGGCACGAACGGTTCATGCGGGCCGCCGAGATCGCCGGGCAGGAAGACGTCGCCCGCGACTGGGAGCAGCGCGCCTACATCTTTAGGCAGTCCCGGCACCGCCGGCGGATGGAGCTGCTGCAGCTGGCCATCAACGCCCCGAAGGCCATCGCCATGGGCACCGTTGGCGGGGCGGGCGTCCTGCTACTGCTCGGCATCCTGCTGGCCTGGGCCAACCATGATGCGCACGACGTCCTCGTTCCGCTGCACGCCGTCGTCGGCCTGATCGGCTGGGTCGCGTTCCTCGCCGGCGTCATCTGGGATCCGCTCCTGACGTCGCTGCCGTTCCTCGCCCTCGCCGGAGTCTGGGCTGTCGGCCGCAACCGCCAGGCCGCCCCGGCATGGGCGCTGCCCGTCGACGGCGACGAGCGGGACGTCGTGCCGGATGAAAACGCCATCATGCGGGCGCTTGGCAAGCTCGGCATCGCCCCGCTGAACGCCTCCATCAAGGAGGGGTGGAAGCCCCGCTGGGTGCAGCCGTCCACCCGGTCCGGGAACGGCTGGCACGCACAGCTGCAGCTGCCGGAGGGCGTGCCCGTCGAGATGATCGCCGACAAGAAGCAGATCCTCGCGCACAACCTGATGCGCAAGCCGATCGAGGTGTGGCCGACCGAGCCGCGCGACCAGGCCGGCGTGCTGGACCTGTGGGTCGCCGACCCCGGCGTCCTCACCAAGCCGGTACCGCCCTGGCCGCTCCTGACAGAGGGAACCACCGACTTCTTCAGGGGCGTGCCCGTCGCTCTCAACGCCCGCGGGGAGCAGGTCATCGCGCGGCTGATGGCAGCCAACTACCTGATCGCCGGAATCATGGGTTCGGGCAAGTCGTCGCTGGTCGTCGCCCTGCTTCTTGGCGCGATGCTCGACCCGCTGGTCGAGATCGACGTTCACGTCCTGGCGTACAACAGCGACTACGACCCGATGCGGCCCCGGCTGCGGACTCTGGTCAAGGGCGACGACGACGAGCATGTCGTTGCGGCCATGGACACGCTGCGCGCCCTGGCCGGCGAGGTGTCCCGTCGCGGGCAGGAACTGGAACGCATCGGCACAGACACCAAGGTCACGCGCGAGATGGCGGAACGCGACCCGTCCATGCGCCCGCGGCTCGTCGTGTTCGACGAGGTCCACGAACTGTTCTCGCACAAGGAGTACGGCAAGGAGGCTAAGGAACTGGCGTTGAAGGTCACCAAGAAGGCCAGGAAGACGGCCATCGCGCTGCTGTGGATCACCCCGGATGCCGATGCGGCCAGCCTGCCGCGCGGCATCTCCAAGACCGTGTCCCACCGGGTCGCGTTCGCGATCAACGACCACCAGGGCAACGACGCGATCCTCGGCACTGGCATGCACAAGAACGGGTACTCGGCGACAACCCTCGTCGCAGGTGAAGACGTCGGCACCGCCATGGCCGCGGGCTTCGGGAAGACGCCCGGACTGATCCGCTCCTACTACGTGCGGAAGGAGGCAGGCGTCGACGAGGTGACGCCGGTAGTCGAGCGGGCCATGGCCCTGTACGAGGGTCGGCCGGCGGACGCCGCCCCCGCGTTCGTCCCCGTCGACCACCTCGCCGACATCGCAGCCGTCCTCGGCCACGATCCGAGGATGCTCACCCTCGACGTGCTGCACGGGCTGAAAGACCGGAACCCGGTCGAGTACGGCAACTGGTCGCCCCGCGATCTGAAGCGCGTCCTCGACGACGCGGGACACGGCGAGTACAAGACCAACGGCGGCAAGATGCACGTCTCTCTCGACCGCATCCTCGACGCGATCGCGGCCCGCGACGACGACATCGACGACGAGGGAGGCGCCGAAGACTGAGGGAGTTCTCCCTCACCGCCTCCCTGCCCTGCCTCCCTCAAGGTGACCTGCACAAACGGTCATCGAGGGAGGCGAGGGAGGCACCTTCCAGGGGAGCCCGGGAGCCCGTATATGGGCCTCCGGGCTCCCCTTTCGTGCTTCCCTCCCTAGCTCGCGTTGAGCACCGAGATCAGGGCCGCGTCGTGGTCGCGGATCCGCACGTCGATGAAGTCGCCGATGGTGCCGGCCTTCGGGTGCAGCTCGACGATGACCGGCTGCTGCTCCTGGGGCCGGGATGCCATCGACGTGAGCGCCTGCGCCTGCCCCGTGGTGAAGACGGGTTCCGGGCGTCCGGTCCCGTTGTAGGCGAGGTTCATGCCGGGCTGCAGGTAGCCGCCGCTGTCGTAGCTGCCGGGCTTGAAGCCGTACCAGCTACGGAACAGCTTGTCGTGGTAGCCGCGGGCTCCGGAGCCGACGATGACACCGGCGCCGCCTCGCGATTCGACGTTGGTTTTGCCCAGCGTGCCCGCCGTGTGTCCGACACCGGCATTCGTAATGCCGATCTTGAACGGCGAGTTGCCGTGGTACACCCAGCCGGCAGGCGCCGTCTTCCCCGAGAACGCTCCAGTCGCCCACCTGCGGTGTGGCTTCTGGCCTCGGATGACGGACTCGATCGCCGACATGAAGCCGCTGCAGTCCCACGAGGGGTTGCCGTTACCTGCCCACTGGTACTTCTTGCCGTCCTGCGTCTTGGCCCACTTGAGAGCAGCCGCGATCCGCGGACCACCGAGTCCGCCCCCACCCTTCTTGTCCGCGCTCTTGCTGTAGCCGAACAGCGTGTCGATGATCTTCGTCGGGATGTGTCGGATCGCCTTCCCGAACAGCGTGTCCATGCCGGGGAAGTTCTTCAGCAGCGGGTCGACGACGTTCCGGACGCCCGCCCTGGCCGACGCCTCGAGCGTGTCGGCCAGCCATGACGCACCGGCCTTGATGCCGTTCCATGCAGCGGAGCCGGCACCTGCCACCTTGTTCGCGGCCGAGCCGATCCACCCGAAGATGCCGCCGTCCGCGTACCGCAGCGTCGTGTCCGTCCCCATCGGCGCGCTACCGCCGAAGACGGGGGCGAGCGCCGCCTTCACACCCTGCGCGCCACGGGACTTGGCGATGCTGTTCATCGCACCCACGAACCCGGACCCGACCGCCCGGGTGAACTCGGGCCGCATGATGGCCTCGCCACCCGACAGCTCCAGAGCGCCACCGGTCGGGGAGACGAACCGGTGAACGTCCCGGCCGGGCGTGTAGCCGGGCATGACGCCACCGGACGCGAAGTGGAACTCCTGCAGTGGGTCCGCACCGAACGCGGTCGCCACCTTGTTCCAGACACCGACGATGCCCTTGTTGTAGACGATGTCGACCACGTACTGGATAGGCGCCTTCGCGATCGCCTTCAGCTTGTCCCAGGCCGTCTTGATGCCCTTACGGGCCGCATCGAAGGCGCCGATCATCTTGTCGCGGACGGTGTTGCCCCAGCCGGGGATCGTCTTTGTGAAGAACGTTCCGATCGGCGAGAGGACGTTGCGCTTGATCGCACCCCAGGCTCCGGCGATGCCGTCCTTGATCTGATCCCAGTGCTTGATGATGTACACCGTCGCCAGGCCGATCGGTCCCGTGAGCGCTCCGAGGATCCAAGGCCAGTGGGTCTTCACCCAGTCGAGCGTCGTGTGGAACGCGCCCGGGATCGTCTTCGTGAAGAAGTCGACGAACGGGCCGGAGAACCAGTCGGCGACCGCCTGCCCGGCCCCCTTGATCGCATCCCAGACCGTCTGGACCGCCTCACGGAACCAGTCGCACTTCTTCCACAACAGGAAGATGGCGAGCGCGACACCGGCGATGGCGAGGGCGATCCAACCCCACGGACCCGCCATGGAGATCAGGTTGAAGGCCGCCATTGCCGCAGTGGCGAGCCACGTGACGCCCGTCCAGATGATTGTGGCCAGCCGCCAGGCTCCCATGGCCGTGACGATCCCGTAGATGCCCAGCACCACCCACGGCGCGTTGTCGGCGATCCACTGCACGCCCTGCGCGATCAGACTGATCGCCTGGAGCACCGGACCCGACAAAGGTGCGGCGGCCGTGGCGACCGACAGCAGCGCGCCGGCGATGTGCTTCAACGCATCCCAGATCAGCGGAGCCTTGTCGGAGGCGTAGCCGAGGAACCGCTCGAACTCCGGGGAACCCTTCAGGCTGGCACCCCAGTCCGCGAACTTCCCCGTGACCTTCTGCATGCGATCGGAGATGCCATCCATGTGCGGCAGGAAGGCGCCGACGATGCCCGCCATGCCCTTGAAGACGTTCCCGAAGGCGACGCCGAGACCGATGATCGCGGGCTTCACGGACTGGTCGAGATCCGTCTTGAAGTCCTTCCAGAACGGCTTCTTGAACTCCGCCCCGGCCCGGTCCATCAGCTCTTTGATCGCGTCCGCAGCCCCGTGGACCAGCGGGGTAAGACCGGGCAGCGCGTTCTTCATCGCGTTCAGGGCCCGGGTGAAGATGGGCATCACCGCGGGCTGCAGAGACTTCGACCAGGCGCCGAAAGCCTTCCGCAGGTCGAGGTAGGCGTTCATCGTGCCCCGGGCGGCCGGCGACAGCTTCGCCAACTCCGCCTGATAGCGGGCCTGCGCAGCCGCGGCCTGGTCGACTCCACCCACCGACTGCTGCTGCGCCTGAGCCAGCTGCCGCTGAGCCGAAGCAGCAGACTCAGCCGCCTGCACCTGCGCCTCGCCCACACCGCGCTGCGCCTCCGCCACCCGCTCCTGGGCACCCGCGATATCCGACGCGTTCTGCGTGGCGGTACGGGCCTGGTCGGCCTGCGCATCCTTCAGCGTCCGCGTCTGATCGGCGACCTTCTTCTGAGCCTGCGCCACCTGATCCTGAGCGTTCTTGACCGTGGTCGAGCCCTCGACGCCGGCCTTGTTCGCCGACTCGGTCTGCTCCTTCAGACGGCCCGTCTCGGTCGTCTGCTCCTTCAGCCGCTGGACCGCCTGGTCGTACTGAAGGATCGCCTTCTGCTTGTCCAGCTCGGTCGCGGTCGCCGACTTCAGCACCGCGTCCCGGGCGGCCGTCGCCTCCTTGAGCGCGATCTCCGCATCCCGCTGAGAGAGCACCGAGTCGGCGAGCCGGTTGTTCAGGTCCTCGAGCTCCACGGCCGCAGCACGACGGGCATCCGTCAGATCCCGCTGAACCTGCGCTGCGGTCTTCTGAGCGTCCGCGAGAGCCCGTTCGGCGTCCTGTACCTGCCGGGCCGCCTGCTGAGCCCTCACGGCCGCCTGAGCGGTCACCGTGCCCACGTTCTTACGGGCCGAAGCGACCTGAGCCTGAGCCTGCGCGATCTGCCGGGCCCCGTTGCGTTCCGCCGCAGCGACCGCAGCCTGAGCCGACGCCAACTGGTTCGCCTTCGACGCCGCCTGAGAGGCAGCCTGCGCACCGCTGTTCGTCGACTGCGTCGCCGCATCCTGTGCAGCCTTCTGCGCCTGCAGAGCTGACCCGATCTGCTTGAACGCGGGAACGGCGACCAAGCCGAGCGCACCCAGCCCAGCGCCGGCCGCAACCCCGGCCGCAGCAATCGCACCCAGACCCGCGGCGACGACCGGAAGGACCGGGAGGATCGCCGGTCCGAACGCCAGCGCCGCCGTGGTGAGCAGGTTGAAGTTCGCGGCTGCCGTGTGCGTGTCGACGTCGATGTCGACGTCCTGGCCGTCGAGTCGGCTTACTTCAGCCTGGAACGCGGCCAGCTGCGCGGCAGCCGCTCCGGCGTCCACCCGGACTGCCACGTCCGCATCCGAGGCAGACAGCCGGGCCAGACGCTCCTGCATGGTGGCGATGGCCGCGTTCGCGTCCGCCGACGAGACATCAATCCCGATGCGGACATCCCGGAGCGCAGTGAGCTGCGCCCGGATCTGATAGATCTCGCGCTCGGCATCCGAGCTGTTGGCGTGCAGGCGGACCTCGGGAAGATCGGCTAGCGCTGCCTCGACCCGGGTCTTGAAGCTACGGGCGAACGTCGACCCCGTCGACGAACCCTGACGGACAGCCGCGGCCTGGCCCTGACGGCCACCCGTCGTGATGCCCTGCACCAGACCGGACGCCACATGCGACATGACGTACCGGCCAATGACACGGCCGACCTCGTCACCCACCGAGTTCGCGGCCGGAAGTAGCTGCTGCTGCAACCGGGCACGAACACCGGTCGCATTGGGAATGACGTCGACTTCAACAGAGCCGACAGAGATAGCTGGCACCGCTGCCCTCCTAGGCAGGCGCGGCGCGGGCCCTCAGGAGGAATAGCCAGAGAACAGATGGATCAGAGGAGACCGGGATGCGGCTCGTCACCGCGACGCCTGGTCGGCCGAGGAGCAGCAGCCCGGAACGCAGCAGCCTCTTGGGCGGTCTTCTGCCGATGGCACGGCTCGCACACGCCCTGAAGATCCTCAGGTTCGTGGTGATCGTCCTTCGGGATGATGTGGTCAGCGACGGTCGACTGGCGAACCCCACAAAGTACGCAAACCGGATCGCGAGCGATGATCGCCGCGCGACGCTTCCGCCAGTCACCTGGCAGCCGGCTCCGCCGATCCGACGTACCCCAGTTGTGAGACATGGACAACTCCTTCCATTCCGGTCAGTTCAGGGGTGGGAGTGGGGCCCCGGAGGTGACCCCTCAGACCTCGATACCGTCTAGCTCTGAGCCTTTTGCATGCGCTGGACTGCTGTTTTTTCGATGCGTAGTCGGTCGATTACGGAGAGTGCCAAAACCTGGAAACCCGTCCAGAAGGTCAGCTGCATTACGGCTCCGAGGTCTGGAAGATCACCTCGGGGGATATCCCCCCAGGTGGGTTGATCCACTTTTGGTGCGGTCCGGCCGGCCACTCAGGAGACCGACCGGACCGCGGTGTCGACGCTGCAACGCGAGCTCGTCATGCCTGAACCCACTCGCGGAGCGTCGACGTCTCATGGGCTCAGCCTCGGAGTGCGGCTTGGACCGCGTGCTGAGCCTGCTGGTGTGACAGTCCTGATCCCATGACCACTGCGATCGCCTGCTGCCAGCGCTCCATCACCTGCTGCCGCTGCGTGACCTCACCTGGTGTGGCGAGCTGCAGGGTGAAGTGAGGTGAGCGAGTCAGGTACAGCCAGCGTGCGATGGGTGTGGACTTGAGGTCTCGCCACTCACGCAGTGCTGGTCCGACCTCCTCGCGCAGCTTGTGGGCGAACACGTCGGCGCTGCTCGGCTCTGCGATCTCGGCGACCGCCCAGAGTTCGGCGTCGCGTCCGAGATCCTGGCCTGACGCACGAGCGAGGATCTGCCTGTCGCTCACCAGCTGGTCGAGCTTGACGGCCGCGTTGGATGCGGTCTCCCATGGTGCGCTGATCTTCGGGTCGCGGAGGTCGATGTGCTGCCGGTCGAGGAGTTCGGGCAGCTTCTTCTCCTGCTTGGCCAGGACTTTGATCAGGGCGAGGAAGTCGGGCTGGAGTGCCCGGATCCATCCGTCGACCTGGTCGCGGGCGAGTGCGTTGTACTTGCGGGCGATCGGTTCGAGGAAGTCGGTACCGATCTGGTTGTGTGCGAGCGCGATGCGGTGGGCGTGGGCCCGGTCGGCGATGAGTGTCCGGAGTTCGCCGGCTGTGGCGGGGATGTCGTCGACGGTGGGCCGCTCGGGTGTCTTCATGTGGGAGGCGTCGACCGCGACCTGCCACATGCCGGCGACCTGGTCGACTTCTGCGGGCACGCCGAGGTCGCGCCGTCGTGCGACGGCGACAGCGTTCTGTGCCTTGCTGGTGTCGGCGTCGAAGGTGATCACGCTGCTTCGCCTCCGAGGTCGTCGCGGGCGAGGCTGTCGATGTCCTGCTCCCGGAGTCCGCTCAGGATGGACGGCTGGTTGACGTGGAAGTCTCCGGCGACGCTGAACCGCCACGCCGTGTCGTTGGTGTCGGGCAGCTGCTTGAGGTCCAGCAGGTTGCGCAGTGACCGGTCGTTGGAGCCGTCGTGGTTCCACTGGTCGACGACGTCTTCCCAACCGCGGCTGAAGGCGTGTCCGGCGACGACCTTGGCGAGCTGGGTGTCGCCGTCCTGCTGCGCCGTGGCCAGCATGTCCATGGCCTTCCAGGACTCGTCGAGTCCGGCGACCATCTGCTGTGCCTGCCGACGGGCCATGAGGGTCTGCGCGTCGCCGCCGTTGCTGCCGAAGGCGCGGTCGACGAGGGTCTTCTTGTGGCGCTCGATGCCGGCGATGTGCTCCTCGAGCAGCCTCTGCGACTGCGCCTGGGCCTGCCGGTAGGTGCGGGCGGCGACTGTCTGCCGGGCCTGGTCGGTGAGGCCCTTGCGGTCCATGGTCCGCTGCACGGTGGTGTTGGCGGAGTCGATGAACGCGGCGGCCTGCTGTCGGGTGCCGTCGATGACGCGCTGGGCTTCGGCGGAGAGTTCGGCGCCGGTCTTGTTGAAGATCTGCTCGTGAAGACTGGTCATGTCTGGGCTCCTTCGGTGGCTGCTTCGTGGGCGATTTGCTGGGCTTCGCGGATGGCGCCGGCGAGGGCTTGGGGGCAGACGGCTTCGCGGACGAGTCCGGCCATGGCGGTGATCCCTGCGATGGCGATGGCCCGGACCTCGTCGGGGTGGAGGGTGTTGAGGAGCAGGGTCACGGCGAGGTCGTCGCCCCGCAGCGCGGCAGCTGTGATGAGGGCACCGGTACGCAACAGTTCTCGTTCGGTCATGACGCCTCCGCGGCGAGGTGGTTGGGGCACTGGCCGCCGTGAACGTCGGAGCACTGCGGGATGCGGGCGCCTCGGCACAGACGGGCGCCGCATCCGCGGACGCACGGCCTGCCCCGGCCGGCTTTCAGTGGGCGATCGCAGACAGTGCAGCGATGGCGGGTGCGGGTCATGCGGCATCACATCCGGGGTGTGCGGTCTCGCCAGAGGCGCGATGGACCGGGTCGAGGGGTGTCTTGCAGACGGAGCAGAGATCGAGGTCGGCGACCACGGAAAGTGATGGACGCTGCGGCTGGTCTCCATTCGGGTCACCATTCGGGCCATTCAGCTCAGCTTCTGAAAGCTGGACTGAATGAGCTGAATGTGAGCTGGATGGCGAGACCGGTTCACTGTCAGTAGCCGCGTTGGACTTCTTGAACTTCCAGACGGACCCTTGGCCGAACCCCTGCCGGACCGCTTCGACGCCCGCCTTCGACATGGCCCGCTTGAGAGTCGACTCGGAGATGTCGTCGGCTTTCGCTGCCGCCTTGACGTCCTTGGCAGCCGCCTCCCCGCCTCGGTCGGTGAGATAGTCGCGCAGCCAGACAGCAGCCTCTGAGCGCTCGCTGCGGTCGACGTCGGGGCCAGCCGCGAGGATGTCGTCAACGGACCGTTCGGACTCCCCGAGGAAGACGAACCGCCCGACGTGGGCCGGTCCCTTCTTCGTGGGTACCTCTACCGACTCGATGTTGTAGGCGAGTGACGGCAGGTCAGATCGGCCGAGCGAATTCTTCGCCTGGGTCATGACGCGCTGCCCTGCGTCCTCGTCCTTGGCGAACCCGAACACTGCCCGGGGCACGTTTTTGAACGCCCCCGATCCGGTGATCAGTGACGCGGGATCCGTGCCGCTGCCCTTATTGAAGTGGGCGATGCCGAGCAGCACGCAGCCCGTGCGGTCCGCCATGCGAGCGAGAGGGTCGAGCGCGGTACGCACGTCTCTCTCGCGGTGGGTGTCGATGCCCGCGCCGATGCAGGACATCAGCGGGTCGAGGACGACCAGGGCCACCTTGTACTCGGCGATGGCCTTCTCCATCAGGGAGTTGTCCTGAGGCAGGCTGAGGGTCGTCTCTCCGTATTCGGCCTCGACTGCGTCGACGCGGAAGACGAGGTCAAGGTCTGCATTCGCTGCGAGCAGACGCACCACGATGGTCTGCTTCCACGAGTCCTCGACTGCCACGTAGAAGACAGCCCGAGGCTGGCCGAAGAACGCGCCGGGCAGGGTGCCCCGGGTGATCTTTGCGGCCATGTCGATGCCGAACGAGGACTTGCCCGTGCCTTCACGGCCGGCGGCCACGGTCATGGCCCCGGATGGGATGCGGCCCTCTCCGTTGTCGAGCCAAGCCCACTCAACCGGCTCGGGCTCGATGGACGACGCGGCCGTGATGCGGAGCGTCCTCGCGGGCAGCTGCTCGTCTCCCTCGCTCATGCGGCCCTCCGCCCCTCGCACCGCAGGTACCGGCCGGGCTGCCCGGGGATGGCGATGGGCGGCCAGCCGGCCGTTGCCCGGAGCTGGTGCGCCGGCTTGGGCTTGGCGGCCTGGTCGAGTTCGGCGCGGGCCCGTCGGTCTGCGATAGACGGCCGCGGACGGGATGCCTCCCGGAACCAGGCGAGGAGCGCTTCCTCGTCGCCGTACTTCCGCCAGAGCTCCGCGGCTTCCAGAGCAGCGGCGAGGCGGCGCGGATCGTCGGGGTGCAGTGCCTGCCACGCGGCGGACCCGTACTTGGGGAAGTCCCTGGAGAAGTACGAGGTGCGGGCCGCGGCCCACAGATGGACGAAGGCGTCCGTCTGTTCGTTGCTCATGCCGCCCCCTTGAATTCCAGGAGGTAGTGGGCGCCACAGGGTGCGATCTTGATGCCGAGTGCGACGTGTCGATGCCAGTCGTGGCACTTGGGGCAGCGGGCTGCGAACTCGAGCCGGCCGGACGTCTGGACGGGTACCGGGCGGGCGATGAGCTGTGGCATATTGGCCTCTGCGACCACCGCGTTGCTTTCACGGACCCGAGATGTTTCGACCATCTCGGGTCCGTTGCTGTTCTGGGTCATGCGGCTCCTCGATCCTCCCCGGAGAGCAGGCGGACCAGGTCGGCTGTGATGACGAGCTGGCGCCGGCTGCTGCCGAGCGGGACGGTCTTGACGGGGGATTCGCCCCGCCTGATCAGGCTGCCGAGATGGGTCGGGCTGCATCCGATGGCGCACGCGGCCTGGCGCACGCTGCACGTGGCTGGCCACTGTTGGATCTCGGCGAGCGTGGGCCGTGAGGGCGTCTGGACAGTGCCCTTTCGGGCAGCGGTATCGATGGAGAGGCGGACAGGCTTCGTCATGCCGCCGCTCCGTGGCTCACGGTGTGCTTGTTGAGGAACTCGCGGAGACTGCTGCGCCTGTAGAGGATGCGGCCGTTCTCGCCAGGCCCTTTGATGAACACCGGGCCGATGCCCAGCAGCCGCCAGTTCGCGAGTTGTGCGCGGGAGTAGGGGAACTCTTCGTCCTCCTCAACCTGCCTGGGGCTCAGGAACTCGTCTTGCCTGCCCATCGAGAAACTCCCTCCAGTAAGGATGCGAATCTGCATTAACCAATGCTAGAGTTTGGCTGTGACCAAGACACTAACAGCTCTCCCACTGTCAAGAACACTGGTTCCGCCCAATAAGCTGTGGCGCATGACTGAGGAGCAGCAGCGACGCGGACCGGCAGCCACCCAGATCGAGGCCACAGGAGAGAACGTGCGGGCCAACGTGGCGCGGCTCCGCAAGGCGCGAGGGTTGACGACCTATCAGCTGGCGACCGCTCTGAAGGCAGCCGGGCGGGCCATCCCTCAGTCCGGCATCTCTCGTATCGAGTCGGGAGCCCGCCGCGTCGACGTCGACGACTTGACGGCCTTGGCGGTGGTCTTCGGTGTCTCTCCTCAGGCGTTGCTGCTTCCGCTCACGGACCGCCCCGACGAGAACGTCGAGATCACGGGTAGAGGTGAGGTTGACGCACTCACCGCCTGGGAGTGGGGCATTGGCCGGCTGCCGCTCAAGACGACTCCCGGCAGGGAAAAGACGGAACTGTTGGAGCACCGCCTGTTCGGCATGCCTCAGTGGTTGCTCGACCACGTGAGCTACAACGTCATCGGCAGGGTGGACGATGGGCGTCTTGAGCTGAGTCAGGACCTGAGGGCGACGATCGATGCCGACCGGACCCGGTTCGAGAGGGAGACGGGCGAGACGGTCGACTCTGAGACCTTCACGCGGCTATGGATGCAGGCAAGGTTCGGGGGAAGCGATGGCTGACCCGATCAAGAAGGTCACGCTGCAGAACGGCACTGTGCGGTGGCGCACGATGGTCGACGCCGGTAAGGACGCGGACGGCCGGCGTAAGCAGCTGACCATAACGATGGACACCCGCGCCGAGGTCGTCGCGGAGCGGGCCCGCATCATCAACCAGCGTCGTACCGGCTCGCTCATCGTGCCCAGCAAGGTGACCGTCGGCCAGCTGCTTGACGCCTACATGGTGGCCAAGGAAGACGACTTGGAAGAGACGACCATCGACGGGTACGAGAACCGGCTCACTCACATCAGGGCCCGTCTCGGATCGCTGCGAGTGCAGGAGCTCACCGAGGAGCACGTCGAGGACTTCGTCACCTGGCTGCTCACCGAGGCTCGCCGCCGTGGCGGCCCGGCCGGGACGGGTCTGCGGCCCTCGACGGTCGACGGTGTGCTTGGCCGGCTGCGCGCAGCTCTCCGGTACGCCGTGCGGAAGCGGATCGTCGCCCGCAACGTCGCCGAGTACGTCACCGTCCCCCGGAAGGCCCGGAAGCAGGACCGCCGCGACAACCAGCGCGAACAGCCCTGGGGTGTAGTCGAGGTGAAGGAGTTCGTCCTCGGCATCCGGGAGGACCGACTCTTCGCCCCGCTGCTGCTGTCCTGCATGGGGCTGCGCCCCGCTGAGGTCGCCGGCCTTCGGTGGGCCGAGGACATCGACCTCGAGGCCGGTGCGCTCGACATCGCCAACACCCGGACGATGATCCGCAACGCTCGAGTCGTCGAGAAGGACACCAAGTCCGAGGCGGGCGAACGGACGCTGCCGCTCCCCGAGCCGGTACGCCTGGCCCTCATGAACTTCCGTCTTCTACAGGAAGCCGAGCAGGCGCAGTTGGGGGAGTACTACCTCTCATCCGGCTACGTGTTCGCCGACGAGATGGGGCAGGCCATGTCTCCCCGCCAGCTGCGAGAGCACGCGTACCGGGTGATGGCCAAGCTGGGACTGCGCCGGGTCCGCCTGTACGACGCCCGCCACAGCTGCCTGACGTTCCTCGCGGTGAACGGCGTCCCTGACGTCATCCTCGCCGCGTGGGCCGGCCACACGAACGCGTCCTTCACGAAGAAGAAGTACGTCCACCCGACAGCCGCCGACATGGGCGCCGCGGTGACTCACCTCAACGAACTTCTCGGCGTCACCGACGGGCTCCCCGAAAGTGCCGTGTGAGAATCCGTGAGATTTCTTCTCTCACATCGACAACTGAATAGCCGCTGAGCTGGGAAGACTTCCGATTCCTTACAGCACGTCTGCGACTCTAACCGGGCGCTCAGATCCCTGCTCCGGTTCGCCGCAGGACGCGCAAGGAGCCGGTCACCGTGATCTCGGTGAACGCGCCTGATTCCAGGGCCCGGAGGTAGACGCGGTAGGGAGCCTGGCCGGTGAACTCGTCCTCGGGGTCCGGGAACACGTCGTGAATGACGAGGAGGCCGCCCTCGGCGACATGCGGTGCCCAACCCTCGTAGTCGCCGCTCGCGTGCTCGTCGGTGTGGCCGCCGTCGATGAAGACGAGTCCGAGGGGCGTGCGCCAGAACGCGGCGATCTGCGGCGAGCGGCCGACCAGCGCGACCACGTGGTCCTCCAGGCCCGCCCGGTGGAGGGTGCGGCGGAAGGTGGGGAGCGTGTCCATCAGGCCGATCTCCGGGTCGACCGTGGACGGGTCGTGGTACTCCCAGCCCGGCTGCTGCTCCTCGCTGCCCCGGTGGTGGTCGACCGTGATCGCGGTCACCCCGGCCTCGCGCGCCGCGTCGGCGAGCAGGATCGTGGAGCGGCCGCAGTAGGTGCCGACCTCCAGGAGCGGCAGCCCGAGCCGGCCGGCCTCGACGGCGGCCTCGTACAGCGCGAGTCCCTCACCCGGGGGCATGAACCCCTTCGCGGCCTCGAAGGCGGCGAGGATCTCGGGCTTGGGTGCCGCGGGCATGGGGTCTCCTCCATCAAGTGCGAACAGTGCGTGCGGAAGTCCGGCGCGGACTGTGCGTGCCTTCGTCCGTCGCGGACGTCGGGTGCCGTGTCCGGCACGGACGCCGGGTGCCGACATCCGGTGCGAACGGACCCGGCGCACGGGTACCCGGCCGCCCCATCGTGCACCACACCCCCGTCGCGTGGGCGGCGGAGGTGTGAATGATCACTCGGCGGCGGCGGGTCCGGTGTCAGGCGGTGACGTCGGCGTTCTCGCCCGGCAGCGACAGGTCGAGGGCGACCGGCCGGTCGTCGCCCGTGTGGGTCGCCGACGAGGCGAGCGGGCCGTGGCCGGTGGCCCGGGCGGCGAGCACGTACGGGCCCTGGGCCGGCACGGCGAGCGCGTAGCTGCCGTCCTCGGCGGACAGCGTGGCGCCCGCCTGGCGGCCGCGCCGGTCGATCAGGGTGACCTTGGCGCGGGCGACGGGGCCGCCATCGGTGTCCAGGACCCGGCCGCGGAATCCGCCGAGCACCTCGTTCGCCCGCTCCAGCGCGGCGTCCTCCTCGCTGCTGGCGCGGAGCAGGGGCTTGGTGGCCGGCGGCCGCCCGGGGAGGAACAGGGCCATCAGCAGGCCGACCGCGACCGCGCCCGTGGCGATCAGGAAGGACACCCGGAAGCCGTGCATGGTCGGGACCGCGACCCCGCCGACATGGTCCGCCGTGTTGGCGAGCACCATGCCGATGACGGCGCTCGACACGGACGTACCGATGGAACGCATCAGCGTGTTCAGGCCGTTGGCCGCGCCCGTCTCCGAGGCCGGGACGGAGCCGACGATCAGGGCGGGCAGCGAGGAGTAGGCGAGGCCGATGCCCGCGCCCAGGACGACCGCGATGACCAGGGACTGCCAGGCGGCGCTCATCAGGCCGAGGCCCGCGCCGTAGCCGATCGCGATGATCACCATGCCGATGATCAGGGTGACCTTCGGGCCGTACTTCGCCGACAGCCGGGCGTACACGGGCGCCGTGACCATCATCGTCAGGCCGAGCGGCGCCACGAGCAGACCCGCGCTCACCATCGACTGGCCGAGGCCGTAGCCGGTGGACTTCGGCAGCTGGAGCAGCTGCGGAAGGACCAGCGAGACGACGTAGAAGGAGACGCCGACCATGATCGAGGCGAGGTTGGTGAAGAGGACCGCGGGGCGGGCCGTGGTGCGCAGGTCGACCAGCGGAGCCTTCAGGCGCAGCTCCATCACGCCCCACAGCAGGAGCACGGCGACCGACGCGCCGAACAGGCCGAGCGTGGTGGGCGCGGTCCAGCCCCAGTCGCTGCCCTTGGTGATCGGCAGCAGGAAGAGCACGAGTCCGGCCGACAGGCCTATCGCGCCCAGCACGTCGAAGGTGCCCTCGGCGCGCATCGGGGACTCCGGTACGAAGACGAGGGTGAGGACGATCGAGAGGACACCGAGGGCCGCGGCGCCGTAGAAGAGGGCGTGCCAGTCGGCGTGCTGCGCGACGAGGGCCGCGGCGGGCAGCGCGAGTCCGCCGCCGACGCCGATGGAGGAGCTCATCAGGGCCATCGCGGAGCCGAGCTTCTCGCGGGGCAGCATGTCGCGCATCAGGCCGATGCCCAGCGGGATCGCGCCCATCGCGAAGCCCTGGAGGCTACGGCCCGCGATCATCGGGAGCAGGGTGCTGCTCAACGCGCTGACCAGTGCGCCGACCACCATCACGGCCAGGCTGGAGAGCAGCATGCGCCGCTTGCCGAAGAGGTCGCCGAGACGGCCCATGATCGGCGTGGCCACGGCACCCGAGAGCAGGGTCGAGGTCAGTACCCAGGTGGCGTTGCTGGGCTCGGTGCTCAGCAGCCTCGGCAGGTCCTTGATGACCGGGACGAGCAGGGTCTGCATCACCGCGACAACGATGCCCGCGAAGGCGAGCACCGGCACGGTCGTGCCGCTCGGCCTCCGCGCGGGCCGGCCGGTCGTCGTGTGCGTCATCGCGTGGGGCCTCCAGGCCGTAAGAAAGGGAGCGCTCGTAAGAGAGGCGAGCGGTGAACCGGGCGGATGCGGGGACGGTCGGTCGGGTGATCCGTGCGGATACGGGGACGTCGGTCAGGTGATCCGTGCGGGATACGTGCAGGGGGAACCCGGTGTGCCTGGGCAACTATTCCGATGCTTCGGCGTACTAACGAATTCTTGACCGATCCATGGGTATCTGACCTACCGTCAGAATGAAACGTGTTCTAGTCTGGCGCGGATCCACGCACCTTGGGCCTTTGGGGAGGCACGCATGGGCATCGCGATCACGCCGGAGCAGCGGGAGCTGGCCGAGGCCGTACGCGGCTGGATCGCCCGGGCCGTGCCGCCCGAGGAGGTCCGCAAACTCCTGGACGCCCCCGGCAGCGGCAGACCGCCGTTCTGGGACGCGCTCGCCGCACAAGGACTCCTCGCCGCGCACCTTCCCGAGGCGTACGGCGGTGGCGGCGGCGACCTCGTCGACCTCGCCGTCGTCGTGGAGGAGGCCGCGCGGGCGGCGCTGCCGGGACCCTTCGTCGCGAACGTCCTGGCGTCGGCGGTACTGACGGCGGAGGTCGCCGGCGGAACGGGCGATGCCGTACGGGCGGCGGGGCGCGGGGATCTCGTACGGGCCCTGGGATGCGGGGAACGCATCGGCGCCGTCGCGTTCGGCGCCGGCTCCCTGACGGTCCGGGCGGCGGACGGCGGATACGTGCTCGACGGGACGGCGCCGCCCGTGCTGTCCGGTGCCGACGCGGATGTGCTCGTACTGGCGGCAGGTGGAGGCGAGGGCGTGGCGGCAGGCGGGGGCGCGGCGTCGGACGGCGGCACGGCGTCACACGCAGACGCGTCGTCCGGGGCCGTTCTCTGGATGGTCGTGGATGCCGCCGATCTCGTCGTCCGGCCGCACGAGAGCGCCGATCCGACGCGGGCGACCGCCGAGGTCCGGGCGCAAGGGGTGCGGGTCCCCGCCGGCCGCGTCCTCGCGGTCGACCCGTCGCTGGTGCGGGACCTCGCCGCCGTCGTCCTCGCCGCGGACGCCTGCGGCACCGCGGCATGGGCGCTGGACACGGCTGCCGGGCACGCCAAGGTCCGCGAGCAGTTCGGCCGGCCCATCGGACACTTCCAGGGCGTCAAGCACCTGTGCGCCGACATGCTCGTACGGCTGGAACAGGCGAGGGCCCTCACCTGGGACGCGGCACGCGCCGGGCAGGAGTCTTCCGCGGCCGGGCGGAAGCCTTCCGGTGTACGGGAGTTGGTGGCGTCCCTCGCGGTCGGCGCCGCCCTCGACGCCGCCTGCTCCTGCGCCAAGGACTGCGTCCAGATCCTCGGCGGCATCGGGTTCACCTGGGAGCACGACGCCCATCTCTATCTGCGCCGGGCCGTGGTGGCACGGCAGTTGCTCGGGGCGGGGAGCGGACATCTGCGGCGGGCCGCTCGGTTCGCGCGCGGCGGCGCACGGCGCGAACTGCGCCTGGAACTGCCGCCGGAGGCGGACGCGTACCGGGCCGAGGCCCGTCAGGTGATCGACCGGGTGCGCGGGCTCGATCCCGCGGCCGTACGCCGGTCGCTGGCACCCACCGGATACGCCGCACCGCATCTGCCCCCGCCGTACGGACTCGGCGCGGGCCCCGTCCAGCAGCTGGCCGTACAGCAGGAGTTGGCGGCGGCAGGGGCGCGGATCAGCGATCTGGGGATCGCGACCTGGGTCGTACCGTCCCTCATCGCGTACGGCACCGGCGGGCAGCAGGAGCGTCATCTGCTGCCCACCCTGCGCGGCGACCAGCTCTGGTGCCAGCTCTTCTCGGAGCCGGGCGCCGGCTCCGACCTCGCCTCCCTGCGGACCCGCGCCGAACGGACGGCCGACGGGCGGTGGCGGATCAACGGGCAGAAGGTGTGGACGAGCGCGGCGCAGTGGGCCGACCACGGCATCCTCCTCGCCCGGACGAACCCGGCGGCGCCCAAGCACAAGGGGCTCACCTACTTCGTCGTCGACATGAAGAAGACGGACGGCATCGACATCCGCCCCCTGAAGGAGATCACCGGGGACTCCCTCTTCAACGAGGTCTACTTCGACGATGTGCTGCTGCCCGCGGACGCGGTCGTCGGCGAGGTCGACGGCGGCTGGCGCGTCGCCCGCAACACGCTCGGCAACGAACGCGTCCACATGGCCGACCAGTTGACCTTCGACACGGGCCTCGAGGCGCTGATGTCCGCCGACGCCGACGACTCCCGGATGGGAGCCCTGCTCGCCGAGGCGCACGCGCTGGCCTGCATCGGACTGCGCACCACCCTCCGGCAGATCTCCGGCGTGGAACCGGGCGCGGGCGCCTCCGTGCGGAAGCTGGTGCAGACCGCGCACCAGCAGAAGGTCGCCGAACTCGGACTCGAACTCCTCGGCCCCGAAGGCGCGTTGCGCGAAGGCCCGGGCGAGCGGGCCGTGCACGGTTTCCTGCTCTCCCGCTGCCTGACCATCGCGGGCGGCACCACCCAGGTCCAGCTCAACGTCGTCGCCGAGCGCATCCTCGGCCTGCCACGAGACTAGGAACGCCATGAAGACGTACGTCGTCGGTGTCGGCATGACCAGGTTCGAGAAGCCCGAGACCCGGGACTGGCAGTACTGGGACATGGTCCGGGAGGCCGGCTCCAACGCCCTGGCCGACGCCGGGATCCCGTACACGGACGTGGAACAGGTCCCCGTCGGATATTGCTTCCAGGCATCCACCGCCGGTCAGCGCGCCGCCTACGAACTCGGCCTGAGCGGTGTGCCCGTCTACAACGTCAACAACAACTGCGCCACCGGGGCGAGCGCGTTGATGCTGGCCCGGCAGTTCGTGGAGGGCGGTATCTCCGACTGCGTCCTCGCGCTGGGCTTCGAGAAGATGAAGAAGGGTGCCCTGGGCTCGGGCGCCGACGGAGGGGACTTCACGACCTCGCCCGTCGCCCGCCACTACGGGATCATGGCCGCCCGGCACGGCTTCGAGATGTCCCCGCCCACCGCGCAGATCTTCGGTGACGCGGCCCGCGAGCACATGGAGCGGTACGGCACGACGGAGGCCCAGCTGGCCGCCGTCGGCGCCAAGAACCACCGCCACTCGGCGCACAACCCGTACGCCCAGTTCCAGGACGTGTACTCCGTCGACGAGATCCTCGCCGCCCGGACCGTGCACCGGCCGCTGACCAAACTCCAGTGCTCGCCCACCTCGGACGGAGCCGCCGCGGCCGTCGTCGTGTCCGAACGGTTCGCCGAGCGGCACGGGCTGGGGGACAGGGCGGTCGAGATCGTCGCCCAGTCGATGACCACCGACACCGAGGAGTCCTTCGCCTCCGGCTCCTGCATCGACGTCGTCGGACAGCCGATGTCGCGGGAGGCCGCGCGCCAGGTGTACGAACGCTCCGGACTCGGCATCGAGGACGTGGACGTCATCGAACTCCACGACTGCTTCTCCGTCAACGAACTGCTGACCTACGAGGCGCTCGGCATGTGCGGGGAGGGGGAGTCGGGCAAACTCGTCGAGTCGGGCGCGACGACGTACGGCGGACGGTGGGTGGTGAACCCCTCGGGCGGGCTGATCTCCAAGGGGCATCCCCTCGGGGCGACCGGGATCGCCCAAGTGGCCGAACTCGTATGGCAGTTGAGAGGTCAGGCCGCAGCGCGGCAGGTGCCGGGGGCACGGGTCGGACTCGCCCACAACATCGGACTGGGCGGCGCGGCGGTGGTCACGCTGCTGCGCGCGGGGACCTGAGCGGACATCGTGTCCTCGGCCGACTTGGTGCCTACTTGGTGCCGGTGCCGGTGCCGGTGCCGGAGCCTGGGGCGGGCCGAGTTCGAGCCCGATCCCGAGTCGGAGCCCGACCCCGACCCCTAGCCCGATCCCGAGTCGGTGGCGGGTCGCGGGTCGCCGCCGACCCGCGGGAGGTCCTAGGTCCCGTGACGCACACTCGCCTGCTTCGAAATCCCGATGCCAGGGGCGTAGGCCGCTTGAGAGCATGACACCCATGCTCCGAGCCGCTGAAGACACCCGCGTATCCGCACGTAGCGCGCCACCCACCTGGGTGGTGGTCGCGCTCGCCTGCGCCGGACAGTTCCTGGTCGTCCTGGACGTGTCCGTCGTCAACGTTGCCCTGCCGTCCATGCGGACCGACCTGGGGCTGAGCGCGCCGGGGCTGCAATGGGTGGTGAACGCCTACTCGATCGCCTTCGCCGGATTCATGCTGCTCGGCGGGCGGGCCGGGGACCTGTACGGGCGCAAGCGGATGTTCCTGGTGGGTCTCGCGCTCTTCACGCTCGCCTCGGTCGGCGGCGGCCTCGCCCAGGAGGGCCCCCAGCTCCTGGTCGCGCGGGCCGTGCAGGGGCTGGGAGCGGCGGTGCTCGCGCCCTCGACCCTGACGATCCTGACGTCGGCCGTCCCGGAGGGCGCCGCACGCGCGCGCGCCATCGCGACCTGGACCGCCGTCGGCGCCGGTGGCGGCGCGGCGGGCGGACTCGTCGGCGGACTGCTGGTCGACGGGCTGTCGTGGCGCTGGGTGCTCCTCATCAACGTGCCCGTCGGCGCCGTGGTGCTGGCCGGCGCGGCCCGCTGGCTGGTGGAGAGCAGGGCCGGGGGCGGGCGACGGCTCGACCTGCCGGGCGCGCTCCTGGTGACGGCGGGACTCGCCACCGCGGCGTACGGGATCGTGCAGACGGAGGCCGAGGGATGGACGGCGGCGACGACGCTGGTGCCGCTCTGCGCGGGGACGGCCCTCATCGGGGCCTTCCTGGTCGTCGAGGCGCGGACCGGGGCGCCGCTGATGCCGCTGAAGCTGCTGCGGCTGCGGTCGGTGTCGTCGGCGAACGCGGCCATGTTCGTCTCCGGTTCCGCGATGTTCTGCATGTGGTTCTTCATGACGCTGTACGCGCAGAACGTGCTCGGCTACTCACCGCTGGGCGCGGGCCTCGCCCTGGTGCCGAGCTCGCTCGCGGTGGTCATCGGCTCGAAGCTGGCGCCGCGCCTCATGCCGGTGATCGGGGCGCGCAACGTGGCGGTCCTCGGGACCCTGCTGGCCGCGGCCGGCTTCGGCTGGCAGTCCACCATGACGGCGGACGGCTCGTTCCTCACGGCGGTCATGCTCCCCGGCGTCCTGATGATGGCCGGCGCGGGCCTGGCCGCGACGCCGCTGGCCGCGATCGCGACCTCGGGGGCCGCTCCGGAGGACGCGGGGCTGGTGTCGGGCCTGGTCAACACCTCACGGGTGATGGGCGGCTCGCTGGGGCTCGCGATCATGTCCACGATCGCGGCGGCCCGTACGGGTGGCAGCGTCTCCGGCGAGGCGCTGACCGCCGGGTACGCCCTGGCGTTCCGCGTCAGCGGCGTGCTGCTGCTGGTGGGGGCGGTGCTGATGCTCGTCTGGCTGCCGCGGAAGAACTCACGGATGTGAGGCAACGAAAACCGATCCCCGCGGACTCCTTCAAACATCTAGGAGGTGCTCATGGGGGATCGGAAACAGTCACGGGACGAGGAGTTCCAGAGTTTCGTCGTCGGCCGCTGGCCGCGGCTGATGCGTACGGCATTTCTCCTGACAGGGGAACAGCACGCCGCCGAGGACCTGGTCCAGACGACGCTGGAGCAGGTGTACGTGGCGTGGCGCAGGGTCGGCGCGGCCGACGAGCCGGAGGCGTATGTACGGCGCGTGATGATCAACGCGCACGCTCGCAAGCACCGCAGGAAGCTCAAGGAGTTCCTCGCGCCGAAGGACGACTCGGGCCTGACGTGGGAGCTCCCCGACGGCGGTGACCCGATCGCCCGGGCCGACGACCGCGGAGCCCTGCTCACGGCACTCGCCCAACTGCCCCCGCGCCAGCGCGAGGCGGTGGTCCTTCGCTACTGGGAGGACCTGAGCGAGAGCCAGACGGCCGGGGCGATGGGCTGCTCGGTGGGCGCGGTGAAGAGCAACGCGGCCAAGGGGATCGCGAAGCTCCGGGTGATACCGGGCCTGGCCGACATGGTGACGTACGGAGGGCGGAAGTGATGAGTGCGAACCGGGAGACGAACCACGACATGGCGACGGACAGGGACATCGCCCTCCTGCTGGCCGAGGCGGCGGACGAGGTCGAGATCGGCATAGCCCCCTACCAGGCGGTACTGCGCGGCGGCCGTCGGCGCAAGGCGCGTCGCTGGGCGATGGCGGCAGCGGCGGCCCTCGTCATCGCCGGTTCCACGGGGACGCTGGCGCTGGCCGGGGGCACGGGCGGCGACGGCAGGCGGGTCGAGCCGGCCGCCACCTCGCCGTCGACGCCGCAGCAACGGCATGTGTTCGATCCGCAGACGACCACCGTGGCGCGGGGGACCCACCACGGCAAGGACTGGAGCGTGACCGTCGCGGTGTGGGGGGCGCCGAAGAACGAGACGGAGGCGCGGCAGCAGCGGAGCAGGATGAGCGCCTACGGGCTCGCGCCGACGGGTGCCCGCGTCCCCGCGGACCTTGTCGGCAAGGGCTGGCTCTTCGTCCGTCTGTCCGTGCAGGGCGGGAACCCGACGGCGAGGACGGTGACGAACGGACCGGTCGAGAAGGGCTACGCCCTGTCGGGCAAGGACATCGAGGCTGCTTCGATGCCGCTGGAACACGACGGGTCGGACGGGGCCGTCGCCTCTCCGCGGATCATGATCGGCCAGGTCGCGCCGACCGCCCGGGAGGTCACCTGCACCTGGGACGACGGCACGAGGATCAAGGCCATGAAGGCCGCCCCGGGCACCGGCCTGACCTCGGGCTTCGAGGATCTGATCCGGCCGGTGGACGGCTCCCAGCCGAACTGGTTCGTGTGCGTGGCGTCGGAGGGCACGAACCACACGTCGGCGGAGGCGAAGGTGACGAAGGGCTGACGGGCCTTCCGGGTCGGGATCCGGCGCCGGGCGCCCGGCGCCGGGAACCGCGGACCGCCTGGGCACCCGGGAGCCGCCGGCCGTTGGCGTCCGGAAGTGCCCGTACGGACCGGGCTGGACCGGGCCGGGTGGGCCGGCGACCCCGCCCGGCGCGAGGCCGGCCGGGCCCGCTACAGCCAGCCCTGTTGGCGGGCCTCCCGCATCGCCTCCATGCGGTTGCGGGTGCCCGTCTTGCCGATGGCGGAGGAGAGGTAGTTGCGGACGGTCGACTCGGAGAGATGGAGCTTGCCGGCGATGTCGGCGACGGTCGCGCCGTCCGCCGACGCCTTCAGTACGTCGCACTCGCGGGCGGTGAGCGGATTGGGCCCGGCGCTCAGCGCGGCGGCGGCGAGCGCCGGATCGATGACGGTCTCCCCGGTCAGCACCCGCCGGATCGCCTCGGCCAGTTCCTCGACCGGGCCGTCCTTGACCAGGAAGCCGGCGGCACCCGCCTCCATGGCCCGCCGCAGGTAGCCGGGGCGGCCGAAGGTGGTGAGGATCAGCACCCGGCAGTCGGGCGCCTGCTCGCGCAGTTCGGCGGCGGCGTCCAGTCCGCTCATCCCCGGCAACTCGATGTCCAGCAACGCCACATCGGGCCTGCTGAGCAGAGCCGTGTCCACGATCTCGTCCCCCGCGGACACCTGCGCGACCACCTCGATGTCCGCCTCCATCCCGAGCAGCAGAGCCAGTGCCCCGCGCATCATTCCCTGGTCCTCGGCGAGCAGGACACGGATGGACTTGGCGGGCCGGTGGTCCCGGGGCATCTCGTTCACGGGGCAAGGGTAGGCGGCGGGTGCCGGTACGGACCCCTGCCACCGGCCCTTCGACCGGCGATCTTCCGGCCTCTCACCTCTCGCCTCCCAGCTCTCGGCCCTCAGTGGTAGTTCTCCAGGTGGAGCTTGAGGAGGTCCACGCCGTAGTCGTTGCCGTTGGGGGTGCGGATGACGGTGTGGATGTGCTGCTGGGTGGGCGTGCCGTTCGGTCCGCCCATGCCGCCGCCGCTGTCCTTGGTCCCGTAGGCGAGCGGGGACTGGGCGTCGTACTCGATGAGCACGACCGGGCCGTGCACCCGGTAGTAGAAGGCGGAGGAGTCCTTGGTCTCGCCGATCCAGAAGAAGTACGTCCCGTCGAGGTGAGCCTCCACCTCTGTCATCTTCACGTCGGCGTGTCCGTCGTCCATGGCGCCGACGTAGACGCGTACCAGATCGAGCAGTTTGTCCCGCTGGGCGCCGGTGAGTTCGGAGCCGGCCAGACCTTGGTGGGCGAGTCGCGCGTTGTCCTGGCCCGCACCGGCCTTGAGGTTGTCACCGGCCTTCTTCTCCGAGGAGATGACCTTGTCCCGCTGGGAGTCGGTGAGCGAGCGCAGCAGGGCGAGACCGGCCTTGGTCTCCTTCCTGAAGAGGGTGATCTTCTCGCCCTTGTAGGTGGCCGAGGTCGGCTCGGAGCCCATGAAGGTCGGTGTCATGACGACCTGGTCGCCCAGGACGAAGTAGTTGATGACCACATGGTGGCCCTCGAACTGGAACCCCCACGGCTTGGTGGTCGAGGGGGTGCCCATGAAGGTGAAGAAGTAGGCGCCCTCGGTGAGGGTGTCCCGGTTGCCGCCGCTGTAGTCGCCCAGGAACGCGTTGAGCTTCATGATGTTGCGGGTCTGGGCGAGTCCGTCGGCGGACAGGGCGGCGCCGAGGAGCGCGTGGCCGAGGTCGCGCTGCCGCTCCGTGATGTCGCCCATCCGGACGCCCGCGCGCTGGTACCCGTCGACATTGCTCCAGGCCAGCCATTCGTCGTCGTCCACGTCGAAGACGGCGGACTTCCGCTGCTTCGCGGACAGCCCGTCCAGGAACGCCTGCGCGGACTGCACCACCGCGTCGGTGGAGACGCCGGTGGAGTGGATCGTGTACAGGTCGTCGACGATCTCGCCGTCGGTGGTGACGCCCTTGAAGTCGGCGTACTTGACCTCGGTGGCGCCGGGTCCCATGTCCCCGGCGCCACCACCCGGACCGCCGGAGGGGCCACCGGGCGGCATTCCCGAGGGCATGCCGCCCGGTGCGCCGGAGGGCGCGGAGGGCGAGGCGGAGCCGGCCGAGCCGGACGTGTTCGACGAGCAGCCGGTCATGGTCGCCAGCGCGGCGACGCCTCCGGCGAGCAGCGCCCTGTTCATGAACCAGCGGCGGCCGCGGTCGGCTTCGGGGGTTCGGGGTCGGTGTCCATGCATGGTCGCCAGAGTCCAGGACGGACCTGAAGGGGACCTGAAGTCCGCCCGGGCGGGAGACCAAGCGCCGGGCGCGGAGGCCGCCTAGATCGACACCTCCGTCAAGTCCGGCACCTCCACCGGAAGTTCGGCCGCCACTTCGAAGCCGCCGCGGGGAGTCCGTCCCGCCCGCAGGGAGCCGCCCGCCGTGGCGAGGCGTTCGGTGAGGCCCTTGAGGCCGGTGCCGCCGATGCCCGGCTCGGGAGCGGCAGGGGAGGCGTCGGAGCCGTTGTCCGAGACGGTCAGGCGGACGAGGTCCGGCGTGCCGTCGACGGTGATCTCGCAGCGGGTCGCGTCACTGTGGCGTACGACGTTGGTGACGGCCTCGCGGAGCACCCAGCCGAGCAGGGCCTCGGTCTGCGGGACGAGGGGCGTCCCCGACTGCCGTACGACCGGCTCCACACGCGCCGCGGACAGCGCCGAGCGGGCGCGGTCCAGCTCGGTGGCGAGGCTGCCCTCGCGATAGCCGGTGACCGCCTCGCGGATCTCCGTGAGGGCCTGCCGGCCGACCGACTCGATGTCCGTGACCTGTTCGAGGGCCGCGTCCAGATCGCGAGGGGCCAGCCGGCGGGCCGCCTCCGACTTCACCACGATGACGGAGAGCGTGTGCCCGAGCAGGTCGTGCAGGTCGCGGGAGAAGCGCATACGTTCCTTCTCGACGGCCCGGCGTGCCAACTCCTCACGTGCTTCGCGCAGTTCGCGCACCGCCTCGGAGAGGGAGAGGATCGCGGCCGTCACCATCGTGGACAGGAACGTGCCGTAGGCGACGTTCACCGCGTCCCAGCCCGCCCGGACGACGGAGACCGTCGCGGCGAGCGCGGTCAGGCCGAGGCCGATCTGCCCGAGCCGGGGGCCGCGCAGGACCGCACCGGTGGCCAGCCCGAGCAGCGGGAAGAAGTACAGCCAGCTGCCGCCGTACCCGAGGGCCAGCGCGCAGGTGACGATGCCCATCAGGACGAGCGCCACCCGGGTGGAGCGCGACTCCCGCTTGTTCTTCACGAACGCGCGGAACGTGACGTAGATGTAGAGGGAGTTGAAGACGAACAGGCCCAGGCCGCCGATCCAGGGCTGCGGTGTCCTGCCCTGGAAGAGGTTGGAGAAGGCGCCCATCCCCAGCAGCAGCCACGGCAGCAACGCGAAGCCGGTGGGCGGCGGGCCCGGGGTCTCGGGCAGCCGGCCGCCGCTCCTGCGCGCGGCCCGCTGCTCGGCCTTGAACCGTGCCATGTCCGCCTTCCAGCGGATCCGTTCGGCCCGCCACACGCGGATCTGGCAGCCGACGCCTCGCATCAAGGACATGTCCCGCTCCCCGTTCAGACGGTTCGTGCTGATCGACGGTACGAGACCACGGCGTACGAACCGAACGCCAGCAGCCAGGCGGTCAGGACCGCCACCGCTCCCAGGGCCGGCGCCCGGCCCTCCGTGACCGACACGCCCAGCTGCGCGAAGCGGTTCGTGGGCGTGTACGCGGCGATCGAGCGCAGCCAGCCGGGGAAGAGGGCGAGCGGGAACCACAGGCCGCCGACCACCGAGAGCCCCAGATTGCACACCATGTTCACGACGCCCGTGGTCTGCGGGGTCAGCCGGTAGCCGTTGCCGAGGCCCAGCAGCGTGAAGGGCACCGAGCCGAGCCACAGCAGCACGGCCGTGACGGCCCACTGCCAGGCGTCCAGCCGTACGCCGTTGACCAGGCCGCCGGCCGCCAGCACCGCGGTGATCGCGGGCAGCACGGTCACCGAACCGGTCAGCGCCCGCCCGAGCACCACCTCACGGGGTGTCATCGGCGTCACCCGCAACTGCCGCAGCCAGCCGGTCACCTTGTCCTCGGCGACCCCGCCGCCGGTGTTCAGCGCCGAGCCCACCGCGCCGTACGCGGCCATGCCGACCATCGACGCCGTCCTCCACTCGCCGTCGTCGCCACCGCCGAGGTTGGTGAACAGCAGATACATCATCACCGGCATCGCGACGCCGCCGATCACGAAGCCGGTGTCGCGCAGCGTCCGGCGCACTTCGAGCCGCAGATAGTCGATCATCACACCTTCTCCGGAGCGCGCGAGGTGATGGCCATGAACGCGTCGTCCAGGGACGCGGGGGCGACCTCCAGGCCGCGTATCGCGCCCAGCCCGGCCAGCGCGATCACCGTCGCGTCCGAGTCGTCCGTGCGCAGCCGGGCGCGCTCCCCGCGCACCTCCACGGCCACCACACCGGGCAGCAGCGCCAGGTCCCGCGCGCCGCGTCCCGCCAGGTCGAAGGAGACCAGGCTGCCGCCCGCCGACCGCTTGAGCTGTTCCCCGGTCCCGTCCGCGACGATCCGCCCGCGGTCGATGACGACGATCCGGTCGGCGTGTGCGTCGGCCTCCTCCAGATAGTGCGTGGAGAAGAGCACGGTGTGGCCGCGCCGGGCATACGCCAGCATCGACTCCCAGAACCCGTGCCGCGCCTCCACGTCAAGCGCGGCGGTCGGCTCGTCGAGGACGATCAGCGCGGGGTTCCCGGCGAGTGCCACCGCGAACCGCACCCGCTGCGTCTGCCCGCCGGACAGCCGGTCGACGCGCCGCCCCGCCAGCTCCGTGATGCCCGCGAGCCGCAGCGCCTCGGCCACCGGCAGCGGTGCCGGATAGCGCCCCGCCACGAAGGAGACCAGCTCCTGGACGGTGACGCGCGGCACCGGCCGGGTGTCCTGGAGCATCGCGCCGACCCGTCCGGCGCGCACCGACTCCTCCGGGCGGCCTCCGAAGAGCGCGACCGAACCCTCGTCCGGCTCGTTCAGACCGAGCAGCAGCGAGATCGCGGTCGACTTGCCCGCGCCGTTGCGGCCCAGCAGCGCCACCGTCTCGCCGCACGCCACCTCGAGGTCGAGACCGGCCGCGGCGCGCACGTCGCCGAAGGTCTTGACCGCCCCCGTGAAGGACACGGCCGGTGGTGTCCCTGTCGTCAGCGGCCCCGAAGCCCGCGTCCCCGTCGTCTGTGTCATGCGGACGACGCTAGGGCCCCGGGGGCCCGCCCCGGCAGAGGCACTTGTCGGCGATCGGCCGGGACAAATGTCACGGCCGGCCGTCGCGGCGCGCGCCCGCCCAGGGCCTTCGCACCACTCGGATCTGACATGACGTCAGTAGTCTTCACAAGTAATGGGCGCTGGGCTATACAAGGGTTCGCCGGACTGGAACGCGTTCTAGAACGAGCGGGTTCCACGGCCCAGTGTCGACCTCGGTGCGGCCGACGGTGCGGACGGCCGCACCGAGGTCTTTCGCGCAGTCGAGTCAGGAGCCCCATGCCCATTGACGCCGCCAAGGCCGTCGCAGCGGAACCGCGGACCGGAGAGATCGCCTGGAACCACAAGGACGTCCAGCTCTACCACCTGGGCCTGGGCGCCGGCATCCCCGCGACCGACCCCGACGAACTGCGCTACACCCTCGAATCCCGGCTGCACGTCCTGCCGAGCTTCGCCACGGTGGCGGGCGCCGGATCGCCGGGCGTGATCAGCGGTCTCTCCATGCCCGGCGTCGACGTCGACCTCGCCCGCGTCCTGCACGGCGGCCAGACCGTCCGGCTGCACCGCCCGATCCCCGCCGAGGGCACGGCCACCGCCACCGGCCGCATCGCCGCGGTGTACGACAAGGGCAAGGCCGCGATCCTCGTCATGCGCACCGAAGTGGCCGACGCCGAGGGCCCGTTGTGGACGAACGACGCCCAGATCTTCGTACGGGGCGAAGGCGGCTGGGGCGGCGACCGCGGCCCCAGCACCCGCCTCGAAGCGCCGACGGGCCCACCGGACAGAACTGTCGAACGCCCGATCCGCGAGGACCAGGCCCTGCTCTACCGCCTCTCCGGAGACTGGAACCCCCTGCACGCCGACCCCGAGTTCGCCAAGCTCGCCGGATTCGACCGGCCCATCCTGCACGGGCTGTGCACGTACGGCATGACGCTCAAGGCCGTCGTCGACACCCTGCTCGGCGGCGATGTGGCCCGGGTCCGCTCCTTCACCACCCGCTTCGCCGGAGTCGTCTTCCCCGGCGAGACCCTGCGCATCCGGATGTGGCGGCGTGACGGCGGGGTCCAGGTAGCGGTGAGCGCGGTCGAACGGGACGACGCGCCGGTCCTCGCCGACACCATCGTCGATCACACCTGACTGTCGTACGAACCGTTCCGAGGGGAGCCGCACCATGCGCGCAGCCGTACAGCACGAGATAGGCCAGGACAAACTCGAAGTCCTCGACGACGTCGAGGCGGTGGGCTTCGGACCCGGCAAGGTGCGCATCCGGGTGCGGGCCACGGGGCTGTGCCATTCGGACCTGTCCGCGATGAACGGCGTCCTCCCGCAGCCCGCGCCGTTCGTGCCGGGGCACGAGGGCGCCGGCGAGATCACCGAAGTCGGCGACGGCGTCACCCACTTGAAGCCCGGCGACCGTGTCGTCATCTGCTGGCTCCCTGCCTGCGGTGTCTGTCCCGCCTGCAAGCGCGGCCAGACGGAACTGTGCCTGGCCGGATTCATGAACGCGGGCACCCCCAACTTCAGGCGCCCCGGCGGCGACCTGTTCGGCTTCGCGGGCACCGGCACCTTCGCAGAGGAGGTCGTCGTCGACGCGGGCTGCGCGGTCCCCATCCCCGACGACGTGCCCTTCGACATCGCCGCCCTGATCGGCTGCGGCGTCACCACCGGACTCGGCGCCGCCCTCAACACCGCTGATGTGGAGGCCGGTTCATCCGTCGCCGTCATCGGCTGCGGAGGCGTCGGCATCTCCGCGATCCAGGGCGCCCGGCTCAAGGGAGCCGCCGAGATCGTCGCCGTCGACCCGGTCGCCTCGCGCCGGGAGGCCGCGCTCGGGTTCGGCGCCACGAAGGCGGTCTCGCCCGACGAACTCGCCGACGCCAAGCAGTCGGTGACCGCGGGCGAGGGCTTCGACTACGTCTTCGAGGTCGTCGGCAGGTCCGCCACCGCACGCACCGCCTACGACCACACCCGCCGCGGCGGCACCCTCGTCGTCGTCGGAGCCGGTGCCATGGACGACTTCCTCCAGCTCAACATGTTCGAGCTGTTCTTCGACGAGAAGCGCATCCTGCCCTCCATGTACGGCGGCGGAGACGTCCTGCGGTCGTACGAGCGCACCATCGCCCTGTGGCGCGCGGGCCGCATCGACCTCGAAGGCCTGATCACCCACCGGGTGCCGCTGGCCGAGATCAACGAGGCGCTCGACCAGATGCGTTCGGGCACCGCACTGCGGACGTGCATCGAGATCTGACCTTCATCGGCCGTCGAAGGGCCGGGACAGCGGCCCAGGGCCCCACCCCGGGGTGGCTGAGGACCTGGCCCCCGGGGTGTCCGCCGAGGGCCCGGGCCTCCACGACAACCGTTAAGGACCCTGATGTCACTGCCACTTGAAGGGCTCACCGCGATCGTCACCGGCGCGGGGCGCGGGCTCGGCCGGGCCGAGGCGCTGGAACTCGGCCGGCTGGGCGCGGCCGTCGTCGTCAACGACTACGGGCAGCCCGGACGGGACGGCTCGGGCCAGGCCTCGGCCACCCCGGCCGAGGAGGTCGCCGCCGAGATCCGTGCGGCGGGTGGCCGCGCCGTCGCCCACACCGGAGACGTCGCCGACCACGAACAGGCCCGCGAACTTGTCGGCCTGGCGGTCACCGAGTTCGGGAAACTGGACATCCTCGTCAACAACGCGGGCATACTGCGCGACCGGATGGTCTTCTCGATGACCGAGGACGAGTGGGACTCGGTCATCCGGGTGCATCTCAAAGGCCACTTCAACACCACCCACTTCGCGTCCGCGCACTGGCGGGCCCGCTCCAAGGCGGCCGACGGGCCGGTGTACGGGCGGATCGTGAACACCTCGTCGGAGGCGTTCCTCGCCGGATCCGCCGGACAGCCCAACTACGCCGCGGCGAAGGGCGGGATCGTCGGTCTGACCACCTCGACGGCGCTGGCGCTCGCCAAGTACGGCGTCACGGCGAACGTCATCTGCCCCCGCGCCCGGACCCGAATGACCGAGGACGTCTTCGCCGGATTCGGGCGGTCCGACGACGGCCTGGACCCACTCGCCCCCGAGCATGTCGCCCCGCTCGTCGGCTACTTGGCCTCACCCGCCGCCGCGCACGTCAACGGCCAGCTTCTCGTGGTGCACGGCGGCATGATCGCGGTCGTCGAACGGCCGCGCGTGGCGGCGAAGTTCGACAGCAAGCAGGACACCTTCAGCCACGACGAACTCGACGCGCTGCTCACGCCGTACTACGCGGACCGGCCGGACGGCGAGACGTTCGCGGCGGTGGAGGTGCTCGGGCTCAAGCGGGACCGGGAGGACTCTCGCCGCTGAGCCCCCAGTGGATACGGGCTCTCCGCGCCGCGGGCCGCCGCGCGCAGGCTGCCGAAGTCGTCCTGCTCCGGTCCACGTCCCGACAAGGGGGAACCGGACGTCACCTGCGCTGGGGACCTGGGGGAGCGGCCCCGACGGGAACGGCCCCGCTCGTCATGGTGCGAGCGGGGCCGTTCACCGGTTCGGCGTGTGCCGTCGGCCTGTCAGGCCGTCGTCGTGCCCGGCTGACCGGACGGCTTGCGGTGGCGACCCTGAGGGGTCGCCTCGTCGTCGCGGCCGGAGACCGGACCCCGATGCTTGCCGTGGCCTTCGGAGCGGGCCGTCGACGTCTGGTGGACGTCCGTGGCCTGCGCTTCCATGGTGCTGATGTCGTTCATTGAAATGTTCACCCCGTTGACAAGATCCTTCTTTGCAGCCGGGGGATTCTAACGTGCCGTCATCGCGCGGGAGTCGGAGGGTGACGTTTCTTCGCCCTCGCCGCCCCCTGTCGTTCCGTCCACGGGGGCTGCCGCTCCCGCACTCACGGCGGGGGGAGCGGCCTCGTCCTCGGACGCCGGACCGGCCGACTGGAGCTGGCCTGTCTGGAGAGGCCTGCGGTGAGTCGCCGGGGCCCTCGGGCCGACGTGCTCCTGCTTCTCCACCGGAGCCTGCGGGAGGGCGGGCGGCAGGGAGGCCCGCTCGGCGGGGAGCAGGGAGGCCCGCTCGGCGGGGAGCAGCGAGGCCCGCTCGGCCTCGGCCCCGAACCCCGGGCCGCTCATCAAGGGCCTCAGGGCCACTTCGCCCCTGAACTCCCCGAAGGCCGACGGCGCTTCGGCGTTCCCGCTTCCGGCCCCGAGTCCCGTGCCGG
>NZ_JBSFYW010000011.1:61430-176750 GCF_053599975.1 Streptomyces sp. NPDC005141
GGCGGGGAGTGCGGCTCGGGTCCTGGTGCCGAGGCTCATGCCGGGTGGGGGTGTGTCGGCGACCTTGGTCCAGAGGTTGGTCTCGGGCGGGCGGGGTGCGCCGCTCTTGGCGGGGAGTTCTCCGACGGCTGGGGCCGGTGCGAGGGGCGGGAGTGGTCCGGTGGTGTCGGGACCGATTCTCACGACGGGCGGGAGTGGTTCGGCGGTGTCGGGGCCGAGTCCCGTGCCGGCGGGGAGTGCGGCTCGGGTCCTGGTGCCGAGGCTCATGCCGGGTGGGGGTGTGTCGGCGACCTTGGTCCAGAGGTTGGTCTCGGGCGGGCGGGGTTCACCGGTCTCGGTGGGGAGTTCCCTGACGGCTGAGACCGCTGCGAGGGGCGGGAGTGGTCCGGTGGTGTCGGGGCCGATCCTCACGGCGGGCGGGAGTGGTTCGGCCGGCTCGGCGCCGGGGCGCATGTCGGCCCGCCGCGCTTCGGCGGCCGCGGTCCTGGTGGTGAGGCTCGTCACCGTCGGCAGCGGCACCGTGTCCCTGGGCGCGGGACCCGCACCGGTGCGTGCCGCCTCGGCGGCGTCGACATCGAGGAGCGCGTCGGTGCTCGGCGCCTCCGTCAGGTCCGTTCTCAGGGTCAGGTGCACCGAGGGAGTCCGGGCCGGGCCCGTTCTCTGGGCCGCCCGGTCGGTCGACGCGGTCGACCGGCCCTTCAGGGGCGCCTGCTGGAGGGGGACAGGGCGCGGCGCGGGGCGTCTCGGGGGAGCCGGATTCCTCAGGTCCGGCTCCCCCGCCCCGTCGGGTGCTTCCAGTCGTGCGACGCCGCACGGTACGACCCCCGTCGCGTACGGCAGTTGGAGCACCCCCTCCGTGGTCCACAGTCCGGTGCCGGGCAACCAGCCCTCGGGCGCCTGGCGATGGTGGATCCGGCGCTCCGACGGGCGCCACACACCCACCCAGGTGCTGCCCGGCCCGTCGATGCGCAGGGCGACGGCGCAGGACTCCGGGGTCAGCACCTGTCCCGGCTGGATCGCGAACGGGGTGATCGAGCAGCCCGTCGCGGTCAGGCAGTCCGGGAAGCGGACGGGCAGGGTGCTGCCGAGCACGCCCCAGCCAAGACGTTCCCGGCCGGGGGACGGCGCGTCGGAACGGATGAGGAGAAGCCCGCTGTCCGCGTCCGCGAGAAGCAGCCGGTCGTTGCTGTGCTCGGCGATCTGGAGGAGCGGCGACACCTCTCCGCCGCGTTCCAGGTCGACGACCACGGTCTTGGTGCGGCCGTTCTGGACGCGGTCCAGCGCGAGCAGGCGTCCCGTGCCGTCCAGCCACACCCCTCCCGAGCAGTGGCCCGGTACTTCGGCCAGATACTCGGGGCCGAAGGCGCCGCCCGCCACCAGCCACACCGCCGTGGATCCCCGGCCCACGGCGAGGGCGTACGCGCGTTCCCCGTCCGGCGCGGGCGGCAGCAGCCGCAGCCGGGTGCCGGCGTCGGGGCACTCCACCGCGCCGAGTGGGAGCTCGCCGGTGCCGGGACCGGTCGGGTAGAGGAGGGAGAAGGCGTGGCGTCCGTCGGCCGCGCGATGGATCAGCACCCGTCCGTCGGTCAGCGGCAACACCTCGGTGCCGGGCTCCTCGGGCTGAGGGCCGGGCAGCGGCACGGCGTACGGCTCGGGGCCGTCCAGCGTCCAGCGCTCCGGGTACCAGGACTCGCCGTCGCGCGCGAGCCGCGCCCCGTAGGCGCCGTCGACGGTGATCACGCACAGGGGACGGGCAGGCCACCGACTCGCGTCGTCGCCGTACTCGCCGCCGTTCTCGCGCTCGCTCTGCACCACGGGCTCCGTCGCACCGGCCGTCATCGTTCGGTCACCTCCGGCGACGAAGGTAGTTTTCGCACGCACAGACGTGGGACCGACGGGCTGCCGCTTCACACATAAGGGTGGCCACATCGGGATTCGCCTGAGGGAACGGGGGCGGATGTGCTGAACGATGGTGGGGAGACCGGGCCAGGAGCGGCGGGAACCGCGTTCCGTCCGCCGTCCGGGTGCCGGTCCCGCGGTCCGCGAACGGTCGGACAAGGACGTAAGCCAGGTAGCCTTTCCCCGTGCCCCGTCTGTCTGAAGTCATCGCCGCGCTCGACACCCTCTGGCCTCCGGAGCAGGCCGAGCCGTGGGACGCGGTCGGCACCGTCTGCGGCGACCCCGACCAGGAGGTCACGCGCGTGCTGTTCGCCGTCGACCCGGTCCGGGACATCGTCGACGAGGCGATGAAGCTGGACGCCGACCTGCTCGTCACCCACCACCCGCTCTATCTGCGCGGTACGACGACCGTGGCGGCCGGCACCTTCAAGGGCCGCGTCGTGCACACGTTGATCAAGAACGACATCGCGCTGCACGTCGCCCACACCAACGCGGACCGCGCCGACCCGGGAGTCAGCGACGCCCTGGCCGGGGCGCTGGACCTGCGGGTCGTACGGCCCCTCGTGCCGGACGCCACCGACCCCGAGGGGCGCCGCGGCCTCGGCCGCGTCTGTGAGCTGGACCACCCGCTGACCGTGCGCGAGCTCGCCGAGCGGGCCGCCGAGCGGCTGCCCGCCACCGCGCAGGGCATCCGCGTCGCGGGCGACCCCGAGGCGCTGGTCCGCACCGTCGCGGTCAGCGGCGGCTCCGGGGACAGCCTCTTCGACGACGTGCGCGCCGCGGGCGTGGACGCCTTCCTCACCGCGGACCTGCGCCACCACCCGGTCTCCGAGGCCCGCGCCCACAGTCCTCTCGCGCTGCTCGACGCGGCGCACTGGGCCACCGAGTGGCCCTGGTGCGAGCTGGCCGCCGCCCAGCTCGACGAGATCTCCGACCGGAAGGGATGGGGACTGCGCGTCCACGTCTCCCGGACGGTCACCGACCCCTGGACCGCCCACGCGGCCTCTCACCACGACACATCAGGAGCCCCCAACTGAACGCCGAGCCCGCCGACCAGATCCGACTTCTCGACGTCCAGGCCCTCGACGCCCGCCTGCAGCAGCTCGCGCACAAGCGGAGGTCGCTGCCCGAGCACGCCGAGATCGAGTCGCTGAACAAGGACCTCACGCAGCTGCGCGACCTGCTCGTCGCCGCACAGACCGAGGAGAGCGACTGCGCCCGCGAGCAGACCAAGGCCGAGCAGGACGTCGACCAGGTGCGTCAGCGCGCCTCCCGCGACCAGCAGCGCCTCGACTCGGGTGCCGTCACCTCCCCCAAGGACCTGGAGAACCTCCAGCGCGAGATCGTCTCCCTCGCCAAGCGCCAGGGCGACCTGGAGGACGTCGTCCTCGAGGTCATGGAGCGCCGCGAGTCCGCCCAGGAGCGGGTCGCGGAGCTGACCGAGCGCGACGCCTCGGTCCAGGCGAAGATCGACGACGCGACCGCGCGCCGTGACGCCGCCTTCGAGGAGTTCGACGGCGAGGCCGCCTCGCTGACCAAGGAGCGCGAGGTCATCTCCGCGTCGGTGCCCGCCGACCTTCTCAAGCTCTACGACAAGCTGCGCCTTCAGCAGGGCGGCGTCGGCGCTGCCAAGCTCTACCAGCGCCGTTGCGAGGGCTGCCGCCTGGAGCTCAACATCACCGAGGTCAACGAGGTGAAGGCGGCGCCCCGCAACACCGTGCTGCGCTGTGAGAACTGCCACCGCATCCTCGTACGTACGTCCGAGTCCGGCCTGTAGGGAGATCGGCGCGTGCGGGAGTTCATCGTCGAGGCCGACGGCGGTTCCCGGGGCAACCCGGGGCCCGCGGGCTACGGCTCCGTGGTCATCGACGCGGCCACGGGGGAGACGCTGGCGGAGCGTGCCGAGTACATCGGCATCGCCACCAACAACGTCGCGGAGTACCGGGGTCTGGTCGCCGGGCTGGAGGCGGCCCGCGACCTCGACGCGACCGCGCGCGTCCGGGTCCGGATGGACTCCAAGCTCGTCGTCGAGCAGATGTCCGGACGCTGGAAGATCAAGCACCCGGACATGAAGCCCCTGGCGGCGGAGGCCGCCCGCGTTCTCCCGCCCTCCCAGGTCACCTACGAGTGGATGCCGCGCGAGCGGAACAAGCACGCGGACCGGCTGGCCAACGAGGCGATGGACGCCGGCAAGCGCGGCGAGACATGGTCGCCGTCGGCGTCGACGGCGGAACTGGACGCCCGGGCGGCACGGTCCGCGGCACCCGGGCCGACGGGCCCGCCCGGCGACGCGAGGGCGGGCGCGGCCAAGGCACGTGCGGCACTGGCCGGTACCCGCGCCGACGCGGAGACGCCCCGCGAGGGACGCGGGGAACCGCTCGCCCGGCCACAGCCGGCCGGCGGCCCGACGACCGCCGGCCCCGGCTCGCCCTCGTCGCGACGCGACGAACCCGCGCGGCCGGGAACCGGCGTGCACGCGGCGAAGCCGGACGACAGCGCCGCACAGCCGGTGGCCGACGCGCGGGCGGCGAAGTCGGGCGATGACGAGCGGGCCGCGCGGAACGTGGCCACCACCGCGCCGACGACCGGCTGGGGCGCGGCCCCCGACATGGGCGCGCCCGCGACCTTCGTACTCCTGCGGCACGGCGAGACCCCGCTGACCCCGCAGAAGCGGTTCTCGGGCAGCGGCGGCAGCGATCCGTCCCTGTCCGACGTGGGCCGGGAGCAGGCGGATCGGGTCGCCGCCGCGCTGGCGGCACGCGGCACCATCCAGGCGATCGTGGCTTCCCCGCTGGCCCGGACCCGGGAGACCGCGGGGGCCGTCGCCGCCCGGCTCGGCCTCGAAGTCGTCATCGAGGACGGCCTGCGCGAGACGGACTTCGGTGCCTGGGAGGGACTGACCTTCGCCGAGGTGCGCGAACGCCATCCGGAGGACCTGAACACCTGGCTCGCCTCACCGGAGGCCGAACCGACCGGCGGCGGCGAGAGCTTCGCCGCGACCGCCCACCGCATGGCGGCCACCCGCGACAAGCTGATCGCCTCCTACGCGGGCCGCACGGTCCTGCTCGTCACCCATGTCACCCCGATCAAGACCCTCGTACGGCTGGCGCTCGGCGCCCCGCCGGAGTCGCTGTTCCGGATGGAACTGTCGGCGGCGTCCCTCTCGGCGGTGGCGTACTACGCGGACGGCAACGCGAGCGTCCGGCTGTTCAACGACACGTCTCATCTGCGCTGAGCGGCACGGTGGTCAGCCGCGCCGGGCGGCACGGTCGCGCAGGATCCCGGCGGTCTCCCGGTCCGCCGGGAGGAACGCCTCCAGATGGAGCTCGGCGAGCGTGACGTCCACCGTTGTCGCGAACGACGTGAGTGTGGTGAGCAGCCTCAACTCACCCTCCGGGCACCGCAGTCGCAGCGGCACGGCGAAGCCGAGGTAGTCCGCGCCGGGTTCGCTCACCGGCACATACTCCGCCAACTCCTCCACCAGCGCGCCGAGATGCGGATCGAGGCTGCGTACGGACCGGGCCCGCAGGTTCTCCACGATGTGCCGGCCCCAGGCGTCCAGGTTCACCACGCGTGACGCCATCCCGCGCGGATGCAGGGCCAGCCGCAGGACGTTCACCGGCGGTGCCAGCAGCTCGGCTGCGGCTCCCTCGGCCAGCACGTCGAACGCCGCGTTGGCCGCGACGAGTTCACCGCGCGGTCCCGCCACCACCGCCGGATACGGCAGATGCCCTTCGAGGATGCTGTCCAGCGCCTCCCGTACGGGCTTCAGCGCGGCGGCGTCCAGCGGTGACTCGGTGTACGCGGGAGCGTAACCGGCCGCCAGGAGAAGCGCGTTGCGCTCCCGCAGGGTCAGGCCCAGTGACTCGGCGAGCCTGATCACGATCTGCCTGCCGGGCACCGAACGCCCGCGCTCGATGAAGCTGACGTACCGCTGCGTCGTGCCCGCCCGCGAGGCGAGCTCCAGCTGGCTCACCCGGCGCGCGTGCCGCCAGCGCAGCAGCTCCCGGGCGAAGGGAGGGGGTTCGGCGGAGGTACCGGTCGTCATGGGACCAGTTGTACGTCATGGGTACGGCACCCGGCCCGTCATACCTTGCCGGGAATTGAGGGGGAGCCCCGTTCCGAACAGCATGGACGCATCCACTCAGGAGCCCACCCAGGGAGCGGACATGCGCGCCTACCACCTCGAAACGCTCGGCACCGTCGACGGGATCGTCCCGCGAGAGTCGGCCCGGCCCGAACCGGGGCCCCGCGAGATCCTCGTCCGTGTCCGGGCCGTCTCCCTCAACAAGCGCGACCTGCTGATCCTGAAGGGGACCTACCCGCTGAAGGCCGTACCGGACGTGATCCCGGTGAGCGACGGAGCGGGGGAGGTCGTCGCGGTGGGAGCGGAGGTGACACGGTTCGGGGTGGGGGACCGTGTGGCGGGCACGTACTTCCCGAACTGGCTGGACGGCCGGATCACCCCGGCCCTGTTCGACCAGCCCGGCGCCACCCTCGACGGCATGCTGACCGAGTACGCGTGCCTGGGCCAGGAGGCCGCGGTCCGGGTTCCGGACCATCTGACCTGGGAGGAGGCGGCCTGTCTGCCCTGTGCCGGGGTGACCGCCTGGCAGTCCCTGACCGGCGGCGAGCCGCTCACCCCCGGCCAGGCCGTGCTCACCCTCGGCACCGGCGCGCTGTCCCTCTTCGTCGTGCAGTTCGCCAAGGCGATGGGCGCCGAGGTCATCGTGACCACATCGAGCGCTGTCAAGGCGGACCGTCTCAAGGCGCTCGGCGCGGACCACGTCGTCAACTACGCCGAGAACCCCGAATGGGGGCTTGCCGTCAGGGAGTTGACCGGCGGGCGCGGTGCCGATCTGGTCGTCGAGACCAATGGGCCCGACACCATCGAGCAGTCGATGCGAGCGGCCGCGCTCTACGGCCAGATCGTGCTCCTGATCACCGGCAACCCGCGCAGGAACGGTATCGAGATCTCCAACGCGGCCTACGCGGCGAGCCTGGCCACGATCCGCCGGGTGTTCGTGGGCAGCCGTGCGCACTTCGAGTCCATGAACAGGGCGCTGGAACTGCACGGGACCCGCCCGGTCGTGGACCGTGTGTTCGGCTTCGACGAGGTGCGGGAGGCGTTCCGGTACTACGAGAGCGGTGTGGCCTTCGGCAAGGTGGTCATCCGTGTGGGCTGAGCGAGGGTGGGCTGTGGCTGCCGGCGCAGCGCCGACGCCTCCCGTGCCAGTTCCTCCACCAGGCGCCAGTCCCGCGCCGCGATCGCGTCGGCCGGGAGCATCCAACTGCCGCCCACACAGCCCACGTTGGGGAGTGCGAGATAGTCCGGCGCACTGTCGGGGCCGATGCCGCCCGTCGGGCAGAACCGCGCCTGGGGGAGGGGCCCGGCCAGCGACTTCAGATACGCCGTGCCGCCGGCCGCCTGTGCGGGGAAGAACTTCATCTCACGCACCCCGCGTTCCAGCAGCGCCACCACCTCCGAAGTGGTGGACACCCCCGGCAGGAACGGCACGCCGGACGCCTTCATCGCGCCGAGCAGTGCGTCCGTCCAGCCGGGGCTGACCAGGAAGCGGGCGCCCGCCGCGACGGACTCCGCCACCTGTCCCGGTGTCAGTACCGTGCCCGCGCCCACCACCGCGTCCGGCACCTTTGTCGCGATGGCCCGGATCGCGTCGAGCGCGGCCGGGGTCCGCAGCGTCACCTCGATCGCGGGCAGTCCGCCGGCGACCAGGGCTCGCGCCAACGGCACGGCGTCGGCGGCGTCCGCGACCACGACGACGGGGACGACGGGCGCGAGATCCAGGACGGAGGCACGCGGAGACGGGGGCAGCGGCGAGGTCATGCCCACATCCTGCCCGGGGTCTGCACCATGCGCAAAGGTCGTTGCGCATGGTGCAACGTCATGTGCCGCTCAGTGGATCTCCCTCACCACCACGTCGAGCGCCCACGGCCTGCCCGCCCTGCCGGGGGCCTCCGCCTCCACGGCGTATCCGAGGTCCCGCAGCGCCTCCACCAGCTCCGCCGGGTCCTTCGGTGCCGTGCCCGCGGTGAGCAGGCTGCGGACGATCTTGCCCTTGGTCGCCTTGTTGAAGTGGCTGACGACGGAACGCTTCTCGACCCCGTTCACCATCTGCGCGTGCAGCACCCGGACGGTCGCCGTCCGCCCCGCGACCTCGCCCTTGGGCTTCCACGCCGCCGTGTACGCCGAGGACCGCAGGTCCAGCACCAGCCCGTCGCCCGCGGCCTCGGGGAGAGCGGTCGCCATCGGCGTACGCCAGTGCGCGCCCAGCGCTCCCAGGCCGGGCAGCCTCACGCCCATCGAGCAGCGGTACGAGGGGATGCGGTCGGTCACGCGCACCGCACCCCACAGCCCGGAGAAGACCAGCAGCGAGCGGCCCGCGCGCCGCTTGGCGGGGGTGTCCAGCGAGGCCAGGTCCAGGGCGTCGTACAGGACCCCCGTGTAGATCTCCCCGGCCGGGCGCGCGCCCGCGGTCCGCAGTTCCGTGTTCTTCGCGATCTCGCCGCGCAGGCCCTCGCTCAGTCCGAGCACCTCGCGGGCCTTCTCCTCGTCGGCCACGCACAGCTCGACCAGCTCGTCGAGAACCGCCTGGCGTGCCTCCGTGAGACCGGGCAGGGAGAGCGACTCCGTCTTGAGCGCGGTTCCCCGGCCCGAGGGGGCCTTGCCCTCGGAGGGCGGCAGCAGCACGAGCACGGTTGGTTCTCCTCACGGTGGAAATGGCCCGGCGCCAGCCTACGGTGTGCGACCGGGACGCTTTCGCCGTCCGGCAGGGCCCCACCGGACCCCACCGGCGCCGGCGCCGGCGCCCCGTCCGGGCACCCCGTCGGGCAGCCGCCCGGTCGGCTTACCGCCGCTCCCGGCCCACCCGCCGGCCGCCCGCTCGGCGTGCTCAACGGTTGCCCCCGGCCTACGCTCGATCCATGCCTCGCCGTCACGTCCGTGTCACCGGTGCACCGGAGGCTCCGCTGCGAGCCGCCCTCGGCGCTCTGCGGACCGAGCTCGGGGTGCCCGTGAGCTTCCCGGCCGAGGTCCTCGCGGAGGCCGGGCGGCCACCGCGTCTGCCCTCGTACGACGCGACGGACATCCCCCTCTTCACCATCGACCCGCCGACGTCCGACGACCTCGACCAGGCGATGCACCTGTCGCGCCGCGAGCGGGGCGGCTACCGCGTCCGGTACGCCATCGCCGACGTCGCCGCCTTCGTGGCACCCGGCGGAGCCCTGGACGCCGAGGCACACCGGCGCGTGATGACCCTCTACTTCCCGGACGGGAAGATCCCCGTCCACCCGCCCCGGCTCTCCGAGGGTTCCGCGAGCCTTCTGCCGGATCAGACCTGCCCGGCCGTCCTGTGGACGATCGACCTCGACGCGGACGGCCGTACGGAGTCGACCGGCGTCCGCCGCGCCCTGGTCCGCAGCCGCGCCAAGCTGGACTACGCGTGGGTGCAGCGGCAGATCGACGCGGGGACGGCGGAGGAACCGCTCGCCCTGCTCAAGGATGTCGGCACCCTGCGCGAGGGCCTGGAGATCGAGCGCGGCGGCATCTCGCTCAATGTGCCGGAGCAGGAGATCGTCGAGAAGGACGGGACGTACGAACTCGTCTACCGGGCCCCGCTGCCCGCCGACGGCTGGAACGCGCAGGTCTCCCTGCTCACCGGGATGGCGGCGGCCGACCTGATGCTCGCGCACGGCACGGGGGTGCTGCGGACGCTGCCCGCCGCGCCGGACGGGGCGGTCGGACGGCTGCGCCGTACCGCGCGGGCCCTGCACATCGACTGGCCGCACCACGTCTCGTACGCGCAGCTCGTCCGCTCCCTCGACCCGCACCGGCCGCACCACGCGGCCTTCCTCCTGGAGTGCACGACGCTGCTGCGCGGTGCCGGGTACACCGTCTTCCGGGACGGGGTGCTCCCCGAGGTCACCGCGCATGCCGCGGTCGCCGCGCCCTACGCCCACTGCACGGCCCCGCTGCGCCGGCTCGTCGACCGCTACAGCTCGGAGATCTGCCTCGCGGCCGCCGCCGGTGAGCCGTCTCCCGAGTGGGTCCTCGAGGCGCTCGACGCCCTGCCCAAGGAGATGGCGGAGGGCAGCCGGCGCGCGGGCACCGTCGAGCGTGAGTGCGTCGACATCGTGGAGGCCGCCCTGCTCAAGGACCGGGTCGGCGACCTCTTCGAGGGCTGCGTGGTGGACGTACAGGAGCACGAACCCACGGTCGGCACCGTGCAGTTGGAGTCTCCGGCGGTCTTCGCCCGGATCGCGGGCGGTACGACCGACCTGCCCCTGGGTGAACGACTGAGGGTCCGGCTCACCCAGGCGGACCCCGGAACGGCGAAGGTGCAGTTCGCGCCTGCGTGACCACGGGGACGAACACGCACGGTCCGTCGCCGAGCCCACCCACCGCTTCTCCCCTCCCTTCGCCGCCCCCTCCTTCCGCCGCCTCCCCGCTTCCCCCGCCTCGACGGATCTTCCCGGCGCGGCATGGAAACGGGGGACGCGCGTGTTGCCGCTCGTAGCGGCGACTTCGCCGCGGGGGAAGAGGTGACGGCGGTGACACGGGCGACGGCGACTCCGGCCGGACCGGGAGACGCGATCACGGTGCTGCGGGGCGGGACGGCCGCGGTCCTGCAGGGGCCGGCGACCGCGGCCGTACGGCGTGGGCCGACGGCGGCCGTGAAGGAAGAGGCCCGCTGGACCCGGGCCACCCTCGGCCGGGACGGCCGGCCCCTGGACCTGCTGACCGCCCGCTTCGACCAGCACCGCTACGCACCGCACGCCCACGACGAGTTCACCATCGGCGTCTGCGTCGGCGGCTCGGAGATCATCGACTACCGCGGGGGCCACATCCGGACCGGCCCGGGGTCCATCGTCGTGCTGGCCCCCGGCGAGATGCACACCGGCGGGCCCGCCGCCTGCGACGGCTACGCCTACCGGGCCCTGTACGCGGAGCCATCGCTGCTCTCCGAGGGCGCCGTCGGCGGCCTCCCGCACTTCCGTGAACCCCTCCTCGACGACCCCGAACTCGCCGCCGCGCTGCGCGTCGCGCACACCGAACTGAGCCTCTGCCCCGACCCGTTGGAGGCCGAGTCGCGCTTCCCGTGGCTCCTGGCCGCGCTGGCCCGGCGCCACTCCACGGCCCGCCCCGACCGCGACCAGGTCCCGGGTGCCGCACGCGTGGCCGACGCCGTACGGGACCGCCTGGCCGACGAACTCCAGGCCCCGCCCTCCCTCGCCTCCCTCGCCACGGACCTGGGACTGTCCCGCTACCAGCTCCTGCGCGCCTTCCGTACGACGATGGGGATACCGCCGTACGCCTGGCTGGCCCAGCACCGGGTGCACCGGGCCCGGCCGCTCCTGGAGTCGGGGCTGCGCCCCGCCGAGGTCGCCGGGCTCGTCGGCTTCGCGGACCAGGCGCATCTGACACGCTGGTTCCGCCGCGTGCTGGGGGTGACACCGGCGGCGTACCGCGCGAGCGTGTTCCCGTCGCCGTAGCGCGGACCGGTCGTGCCGCCGTAGCCCGGATCGGCCGGGCCGCCGAGACCCGGACCGCTCGGGCGTCCTGGCGTCGTGGCGCAACAGCGTTCAAGACGCCTCACCGTGCGGCGGCCGACACTGCTCCCATGACTGCACGCGGCTGGTTCCTGTTCTCCCTGATGGGAGTGGTCTGGGGCATCCCCTACCTGATGATCAAAGTGGCGGTGGACGAGCTGTCCCCGTCGGTGGTGGTGTTCACGCGGTGTCTGATCGGCGCCGCGCTGCTGCTGCCCTTCGCGATCCGGCAGGGCGGCCTGACCCGGACCGTACGGGCCCACTGGCGCCCGATGCTGGCCTTCGCGTGCATCGAGATCATGGTGCCCTGGTGGACCCTGACGGACGCCGAACGCCATCTGTCCAGCTCCACCGCGGGTCTGCTGATCGCCGGGGTGCCGATCGTCGGCGTGGCCGCGGCCCGGCTCTTCGGCGACACGGAACGACTCGGCGCCCGCCGTGTCGCGGGCCTCGCCCTCGGCCTGGGCGGCGTCGCCGTCCTCACGGCCCCGCATCTGACCGGCGGCGACGCCAGATCGCTCGTCGAGGTGCTGCTGACGGTCGTCGGCTACGCCACCGCGCCGGTCATCGCCGCGCGCCACCTCAAGGACGTGCCGTCGCTCCACCTCACGGCACCCTGCCTGGCCCTGGCGGCGCTGGTCTACGCCCCCGCGGCGGCCGTCACCCGGCCGGACGCGATACCTTCCGGACAGGTCCTGGCCGCCCTCGCGGGCCTGGGCATCATCTGCACGGCGGTCGCCTTCGTGGCCTTCCTGGAACTGATCAAGGAAGCGGGCCCGACCCGGGCGACGGTCATCACCTACGTCAACCCGGCGGTCGCGGTGGCCGCGGGCGCCGTGTTCCTCGACGAACGCCTGACCCCCGGAATCCTGGCCGCCTTCGCCCTCATCCTGGCGGGCTCGGTCCTGGCCACGGCGACGGCCGGTCCTCGGCGGCGCCCCCGCCCGGTACCATGGTCGACACGGCAGACGAGCCGGGCGGACGGCCGCGTGAAGGTTCTTGTGGACCTTCCCGAGGAACGTCCGGGCTCCACAGGGCAGGGTGATGGCTAACGGCCACCCGGGGTGACCCGCGGGACAGTGCCACAGAAAGTAGACCGCCGAGAACTCCGGTTTTCGGTAAGGGTGAAACGGTGGTGTAAGAGACCACCAGCGCTTGAGGCGACTCAGGCGGCTAGGTAAACCCCACCCGGAGCAAGGTCAAGAGGAGCCGCTGTGAAAGGCGGCTCTGCGCGGACGTTCGAGGGCTGCCCGCCCGAGTCCGCGGGTAGACCGCACGAGGCCGGCGGCAACGCCGGCCCTAGATGGATGGCCGTCTCCCCGGCCGCCGCGAGGCGACCGGGCGACAGAACCCGGCGTACAGCCCGACTCGTCTGCCGGCAGGGCTCCGGCCCGGTCCCAGGACCGGGCCGGAGCCCTTCGGCATGTCCGGGGGCAGAACCCCGCGGGGCGCGGCCGTCCGCCCCGGTTCCCGCGTTCTCAGTTCGTCACGGTGAACCAGGTGGCCCGGGACTTCTTCCACTCGGCGTGGGTGAGGTCCTTGGCCTCCGTGCCGTCGCCGTACAGGTCGGCGGAGCCGTCGTCGGTGATCAGCTGGGCGCGGGCTCCGGACACGGTGAGGTCGGGGACGTCGACGATCGCCTCCCAGCCGCCGGGGTCCGAGGTGGGCAGATCGAGGCGCTTGACCGGCGCGTGCCCGGGGACGCCGTCCCAGGAGTAGAGGGCGTACGGGTCGGAGTTGTCGTCGGCGGCCCAGGAACCGGCCACGATCAGGTACTGGTTCGACGCGTTCTTGCGGATGTCGCGGATCGCCAGGCCGCCGAGGTCGAGTTCGATCGGCGTGCCGAAGGCGGCCGACGTGCCGCTGCTCAGCACCTTGTCGAAGTTGGTGACCGGCACGACGAGGGCCTTGCCGCCGGGTACCGCGGGGGCGAGCGGCGCGCGGAAGCCGAGGTAGGCCGTGGTCGTCGAGCCCGGCGCGAACTCCAGGCCCTCCACGTTGAACCCGTCGATCTGCTTGGGCACCTGGCCGTCCTCGGTGCCCGCGGCGAAGCCGTAGCGGTCGCCGTTCGCCTCGTCCCAGGCGACGAGGTTGTCCCGCAGCTTCTTGTACGAACGGCCGTACGTGAGGGCGGTCGAGGCGCCGGAGCCGGTCACCGTGGTGGTGAAGACCGTGTTGCGGTCCGCCTTGTACTCGCCGTCCTTGTTGTTGCCGAGCGAACCCGTCCAGTAGATGGTGTCGCCGACGCGGGTGGCGGCCTCGATGTCGATCTCCTTGGAGACGCCGATCCTGGAGCCGAAGTCCCAGGTCCTGACCGGCGCGCCGGACGTCGAACGGTCGTACAGACGCAGGGTGTTGGACTCGTCGTCCGCCACGACCGCGTAGCCGCCGCCCACGTCGACGGCCGCCGAGGCGTCGCTGGAACCCGTGAAGTACCGGCTGTCGGATGCGAGTTGGACGGCGGCCGACGCCGCGTAGTGCAGCGTCTTCGTGGCCGTCCGGCCGTCGACCCCGGTCACCTTCACGGTGAGGTCGGTGTAGCCCCGGCCGCGCGCGGCGACGGCGACCTTGCGGGTGGCGCCCGTGCCGGTGACGGTCACGTCGCCCGTGGTCGCCACCGCGGTCCTGCTGCTCTTGCTGACGGTGACGGTGAGCGCGCCGACGTCGGCCCCGCTCTGCGCGACGGTCACGTTCACGGCCGGATCGGCGGTCGCGCCCACCGCGCCCGACAGATACGTGGCCGACAGCGAAAGGCTCGGCGTGCCGTAACTCGCCGCGTGTGCCTGGCTTCCCAGCCCCAGGGTCGCGAGTGTCAGTACGCCGGCGAGCATCGCCGCCGTCCTGCGGCCGGTGGGGAAAACGTAGTCCTGCACGGGGACCCTTTCGTCGGCTCTGCGTCGACGAGAAGGCTGAGCCGCGCCCGCCAACTCCAGACCGCGCGGACACGTCCGCGGAGTGAACACTTCCGGTCGCCGCAGGCACGTTCGGGACCCGGACGGCGGAGTCCCTTGCCTCGTCAGGGCGTTGGGGCCGTGCCGAGCGAGCGGCCGGCGACGGACGCGAGGTGGGCCGTGAAGGCCTCGCGCGCGTCCGGCGCGAGGGTGCGCAGCGCCACCATCGCGGTGATCACGACATCGCACAGTTCCGAGCGGACGTCGTCCCAGGTGTGGCTCACGCCCTTGCGCGGGTTCTGGCCCGTCGCGCCGATCACCGCCTGCGCGACCTCGCCGACCTCCTCCGACAGCTTCAGCACACGCAACAGCAGGCCCTCCCGGCCGCCGTGCGGCTGGTTGGCGTCCAGCCAGGTGTGCAGCCCCTCGATCGTGTCCCAGACGTCCTGACCGGGGGCGTCCGCGACCGCGTCGACGGCGGTCTGCCCGGCCGGCGCGGCGGGGGCGCGCACCACTCCGTCGGCGTCGTCGTGTGCGGCCGGAGCGTGTGCGATGTCATCAGCCATGGACCCAGCCTCCCCAGCCCGAGGAGAACCGACTCCTACTCGTCGAACAGGGCCTCCTGCTCGCCCTCGCGTGCCTTGCGCACCCGGTTGTTCCGGATGCCGACGACGACCGCGGTGACCGCCGCCGTCGTACCGAGCGCGATCGGCACCATCCAGCCGCGGTTCACCGCGTGGCCCATCAGGTGGTCGAGGGACAGCCGGCCCGGACCCGTCACCGCGAGGCCGGCCGCCGCCAGGCCGAGCGACGCCGTGTACTCGTAGCCACCGCTCTGGGCGAAGAACCCGTTCGGTACGTGCACGGCCGCCGCGCCCGCCATCGCACCGGCGGCCGCGGCGCCCGCCGCGGGCGTGGCGAGGCCCAGCGCCAGCAGCGTGCCACCGCCCGCCTCCGCGAGGCCCGCCGCCGTGGCGCTCGTCCTCCCGGGCGAGTAGCCCATGGCCTCCATGGCCGCTCCGGTGCCCTCGATGCCGCCTCCGCCGAACCAGCCGAACAGCTTCTGCGCCCCGTGCGCGGCCAGTACGCCGCCCGTGCTCAGACGGAGCAGCAGCAGTCCCAGATCACGCCGGTCGATACAGGTCACGGTGACTCCCAGAGCAGACAGCGGCAACGGTTCCCTCCCGGGTCTCCACCGTCGCACCGATGGGACGGGTCCGGCGTGCCCGCGCCGCCGTTCGGGTGGCGGGTGCGGGGGACCGGTGTGAGTCTGGCTCCCATGACGATTCAGGTAGCGAAACTCAGCGACCCCGCCGTCCGGGCCTTCGTCACCGCGGTGAACGCCCATGACCGGGACGCTTTCGAGGCGGTTCTGGCGCCCAGCGCCACCATGTCGGACGACGGCTCCGACCGTGACCTCGGCGACTGGACCGACCGGGAGATCTTCTCCTCCCGCGGCCACATGGACGTCGACAACGAGTCCAACGGCGGGCGTTCCCTCCTCGTGCGGTACCGCAACGACACCTGGGGCGAGATGAAGACGAAGTGGAGTTTCACGGTCGACGACGGCGGCCGGATCAGCCGCTTCGAGACCGGCCAGGCGTAGCCGTCCGTCGCACCGGCCGACGGTCACCGTCCGTCGTACGGCGCCTGGATACCGACGGGGTCGACCTCCACCCGCTGCACCTCTCCGACGCCGATCCGGAGCGTGCCGCCGAACTCCGCCAGACCCGCGAGGAGTCCGTGCGGAACGGGCTGATCCTGGCGTATGCGTGGAGCACCGACGACCTCGCGCGTGCGGCCGCCTTCGCGGCTGGCGAGCGCGGCGCCCGCGGTGCGGCACCGGCTGAACATCCTTCAGAGCGCGCCGAAGGGCCGCTCACCGGCGCGCAGTTGACCGAGGTCGACGGCGTGCTCGGACGGTGAGCGGCCCGGGAGGCGCGTGCGGGAGCGTGCGGGGCGTGTACGGGTGGCCGGGGCCGCCGCGGGCTCAGTAGCCCTGAGTGGCGCCGTACTGCTGCTGCGCGTACTGCTGCTGCCCGGAGAGGTGGTCCGCCCGCTGAGGGGCGGCGCGGCGGGCGCCGTCCTGCTCGGTCAGGGTGATCCGCCCGGCCTTGATGGTCGCGAGGCGCGGTGCGCGGCGGGCGATGGACGAGTCGTGGGTGACCATGATGAAGGTCAGCCCGTACTCGTGCCACAGCCCTTCGAGCAGGCCCATGATGTCGTCACGGGTGCCCTCGTCGAGGTTGCCGGTCGGCTCGTCGGCGAGCAGCACCTTCGGCTTCTTGACCAGTGCTCGGGCGATGGCGACCCGCTGCTGCTGACCGCCGGACAGCTCGGTCGGGACGTGCGTGAGGCGTTCGCCGAGGCCGACCGAGCGGAGGGCTTCGGCGGCCCGCTCGCGCCGCTCGGCGGGCTTGACGCCGAGGGGGACCAGGGCGGTCTCGACGTTCTCCTGCGCGGTCAGCGTCGGGATGAGGTTGAACGACTGGAAGATGATGCCGATCTTCTCGGCCCGCAGCCGGGTCAGCTTGGCCTCGCTGATGGAGGCGAGGTCCACGCCGTCCAGCTCGACGCTGCCGGAGGTCGGCCGGTCGAGACCGCCGATCATCTGGAGCAGCGTCGACTTGCCGCCGCCGGTGGGGCCCTGGATGACGAGCTGGTCGCCGTCCTCGATGGCGAGGTCGACGCCGCGCAGCGCCTCGACCGTCTCCTTGCCCCGCGTGTAGCGCTTGGTGACGCCGGTGAGCTTGTACATGAGGTTTCTCCGAGGATGAAGGGGGTGGGGCGCCGCGGCCCGGGGGAATGGAGGCGGCGCCCCGGCTCAAGGGGTGTGGCCCGGGGGCGGGTTACGAGACGCTGCGGAGCGCGTCGGCCGGGCGCATCCGGGAGGCACGCCAGCCGCCCATGGCTCCGGCGATCAGACCGCCCGTGATGGCCAGGCCCGCGGCGAGCGCGATGGTGGTCACCGAGACCGGCGCGGTGAGCGCGATGTCGATGGTGTTCTTGGCCGCGGAGGCCGCCTGTCCACCGGGACCGCCACCACCGGGACCGCCGCCCATGCCACCGCCGCCGGTGGAGCCGAGCTCCGCCGTCAGCTTCGGGCTGATCGCGGTGACGGCGTAGGCCGCGCCGAGACCGAGGGCGATGCCGAGGACGCCGCCGAGCAGACCGTTGACGATGGACTCGCCGACGACCTGGCGGGTGACCTTGCGGGAGGGCCAGCCGAGCGCCTTCAGGGTGCCGAACTCGCGCACCCGGCGGGAGACGGCGGAGGAGGTGAGCAGCGCCGCGACCAGGAAGGCGGCGACGAGGACCGCGACGGACAGCCACTTGCCGACGCTCGTCGCGAGGTTCGAGGCGGTGGACAGCGAGCCGGAGACGGTGTCCGCGAGGTCCGCCGAGGTGGTGACGGTCGTCCCGGAGATGTTCTTCTGGATGACCGCCTTGACCGTGTCGATCTGCTTCGAGTCGGTCGCCTTGACGTAGATCGTGGTGACCTTGTTCTTCGCGTCACCGAGCGTCTGGGCCTGCTTCAGCGGCAGGTAGACGTCGGTGGTCGACTCGCTGCTGTCGGGCGTCGCGATGCCGATGATCGTGTACTTCGTGCCGGAGATCTTGAAGGTCTTGCCGACCTTGTACTTGTTCTCCTTCGCGTACGACTTGCTGAGCACCGCGACCTTCGCGTCGGTCTGCGCGGCCGTGAACGTCCTGCCCGTGGTGATCTTCGAGGTGGCCAGCGGACCGAGGTCCTGGTGGGCCACGTCGACGCCCGCGACGGAGTAGGAGTTCACGTCGAAGGAGGCGCCGCCGCCCTGCACCTGCGGCGCACCCGTGCTGCCGCCGTTCTGGCCGCCGGGGCCGCCCTGCTGGGCGGAGCCCGAGGTGGAGGACTTCGCCTTGCCCTGGGTGAAGGAGCCGTCGACCTTGGTGACGTTCAGGCTGAGCGCGCCCACCGCGCTCGACACGCCCTTCTGTGCCGCGACCTCGGTGACGAGCGAGGACTTCAGGGACTGTCCGCCCTGGGTCATCACCCGGTCCGAGCTCTGCGTCTTGCTGCTGTCCGACTTGGCGTCGAAGTCGAACTTCGGCCGCCCCGAGGAGTTGCCCGTCGGTGCCGTCTGGGCCTTGGTGACCGTCATGTCCGTGCCGAGCCCGTACAGCGACTTCAGGACCTTGTCCTGTGCCTGCTGCATGCCGGCCGACACCGAGTTGACGGTGATGACCAGCGCGATACCGAGCGCCAGACCCAGGGCGATCACCAGCGCCGCCTTCTTGCGCCGGCTCAGCTCACGCTTGAGATAGATGCCAAACATCCCGTTCCTCAAAGGTTCTTGGCGCCCGCTGTGGGCGCGGCCACAAGCTATGGAGAAACCTTTGAGCCGGGCTGAGTAAGGGATGTGTGAGGGCTGAGAATCCGGACCCCCGAATCAATATTGCGTCAGACAGCCCATTCCTAAGCTCTCTAGGGCTCACTGCCAGGAAACGCCTGTTGAGTGACCCCTCGGTGAAGACCGGCGGGCCCGTTCTCCGCGCATCTCCCGGTGGGACGGGTGGAGGGTGCGAAGGGGCGGGCCCGTCGCTTCGCGCGCCGTTTTGCCGCCGCTTTGGAATCGGCATTCCTTCTCTTTGTCACCCCGCTGTCGGGCGTCCCGGACAGGCTTTGTACGGTCCCGGGATGCGTGATTCTTCCGGGCTCTCCCGCCGTGCCGCTCTGGGCCTCGCCGCCGCCGTACCTCTCGCCGCCACGACGGCCACGACCGCGTCCGCCGCGACGACGATCGGCGGTGCGCGACTGGCCCGTGCCGGGGTCCAGGCGAGCCGCGCGTCGGGCCTGCCCAAGCGGCTCACCGCCCGCGCCTGGCTGGTCGCGGACCACACCAGCGGTGAGGTGCTCGCCTCGTACAACGCGCACCGGCGGCTCGCGCCCGCCTCCACCCTGAAGATGCTGTTCGCGGACACCGTGCTGAAGAAGTTCGAGCGCACCGAGACGTACAAGGTGACCGACGCCGATCTCGCCGATGTCCCCGCGGGCTCCAGCCTCGTCGGCGTGAAGCCCGGCATCACCTACACCGTCGAGCAGCTCTGGCAGGGCGTCTTCCTGCGCTCCGGCAACGACGCGGTGCACGTGCTCAGCCATATGAACGGCGGCGTCGTGGCGACGGTCGCCGAGATGCAGGCCCTGGCGAAGGACCTGCAGGCCCTGGACACGCAGGTGGTCAGCCCCGACGGCTTCGACCACAAGGGCCAGTTGTCGTCCGCGTACGACCTGACGCTCTTCGCCCGGCACGGCCTCGCGAACGCCGACTTCCGCGGTTACTGCTCGACGAAGACCGCGGACTTCCCGGCCGGAGGCAAGAAGACCTTCCAGATCCAGAACACCGACCGTCTGCTCACGGGCGCGTGGGGCCTGGACACGTATGACGGCCTGATAGGCGTGAAGAACGGTTACACCAGCCATGCAGGCAACACCTTCACGGGTGCGGCGACCCGGGCCGGACGGACCCTCCTCGTGACGGTGATGCACCCGAAGAGCGGCGGCAACGGCGTCTACGAGGAGACGGCCCGGCTGCTCGACTGGGGTTTCGGAAAGGCGGCGGACGCCGAGCCGGTCGGCACGCTGGTCGATCCGCTCAGTGAGGGCGGTGCGAGCGCGGCGCCCACGCGGAAGGCGGCGAAGGGCGCCGCGGGAGCTCCGGCGGCGGACGCGGCGGCGGACGCGGGCGGACCGTCGTGGGGGCTGGTCGGCGGGGTCGGGGGAGCCGTGGCGCTCCTCGCGGGCGGCGCGCTGGCGCTGCGCAACCGCAGGCGCGGGTCCGCCGGGGAACCGGCCGAGGCGGAAGGCCGTCGGCCACGATGACGGGGGCAGCCGCTCCGCGGTCCGGTGCACACCTCGCGTCCCGCGCGAGGTCCGCCCCCACCCGGGCCGCGGAGCGACTGCCACCTCCCCCCTCGGTGTGGACCGTGGTCGAACCGAAGTCTCGTGCTTCAAGTGTGAAGCTCTGATGGGGGAGATGCTGAGCATAAGCCCACTAACGGCTTATATGGTCCGGAGGGTCAGCTTCCGTTTGTGCAGGTTGACCCGTTGACCAGTTGCCGGTGAACCACCCGGGCGCTCCGTACGTGCGCGTCAGCCACGGCCGACGTAAGGCATGGTCGTCGCCAGTACCGTCGCGAACTGCACATTCGCCTCCAGTGGCAGCTCGGCCATGTGCCGCACCGTGCGCGCCACATCGGCCACGTCCATCACCGGTTCGACCGACAGCTCGCCGTTCGCCTGGAGCGTCCCGGTCCGCATCCGCTCGGTCATGTCGGTGGCCGCGTTGCCGATGTCGATCTGGCCGCAGGCGATCCGGTACGGGCGCCCGTCCAGGGACAGTGACTTGGTCAGGCCCGTCAGCGCGTGCTTGGTCGCGGTGTACGCGATCGACCGGGGGCGGGGTGTGTGGGCCGAGATCGAGCCGTTGTTGATGATCCGCCCGCCCTGCGGGTCCTGCTCCTTCATCTGCCGGTACGCCGCCTGCGCGCACAGGAACGCGCCGTTCAGATTGGTGTCGACGACATGCCGCCAGGCGTCGTACGGCAGCTCTTCGAGCGGCACGCCGCCCGGCCCGAACGTGCCGGCGTTGTTGAACAGCAGGTCGAGCCGCCCGAACCGGTCCCGCGTGGCGGTGAAGAGGGCCGCCACCTCGTCGGGGTGTGATACGTCCGTGCGTACGGCGATCGAGGGTCCCTCGGGCGCGAGTGCCGCCGTCTCCTCCAGGGACTCGGCCCGGCGCCCGGCCAGCGCCACCGACCAGCCGGTGCGCAGCAGCTCGGCGGCCACCGCGCGGCCGATGCCGGAGCCCGCCCCGGTGACCACCGCGATCTTCGTCTGCAGGGGATTCATGGCGTTCATGGGCCCGCAGCGTACGGGAGCGCTGCTCGGCCGGTCCGGCGTCCGGAACTCACCCATCCGTCATCCGGCTGTTGTGTACGCGCCAAGTCGACGTTGATCCTGGCCACTCCAATGCCTCGTACGACCACAGTCAGGGGAGGGCAAGATGGCACCCGCAGGCCACGACCATCCGTCGCAGCACACCCCCGAACTCCGCGCCGTCGCCCGTCACATCGGGCGCCGCCGATTGCTGACCGTCACCGGCGCCGCCGCCGCGCTCGCCTTCGCCGTCGACCTGCCGGCCGCGGGCGTGGCGAGCGCCGCCGAACTCGACGCGGCGAAGATCACCGACGACCCCTTCACCCTCGGCGTCGCGTCCGGTGACCCGCTGCCGGGCTCCGTGCTCCTGTGGACACGGCTCGCACCCGCGCCGTACCAGGCCGACAGCGGTCTGCCCGCCGAACGCGTCACCGTGCACTGGGAACTGGCGCACGACGACCTCTTCCGCAAAGTCGTCAGACGCGGAACGGCCACCGCCCACCCCGAGTTCCACCACGCCGTGCACGTCGAGGTCGGCCACCTCGACGCGGACCGGGTCTTCCACTACCGCTTCCGGGCGGGCGGCTGGGTCAGCGAGACGGGCCGCACGCGCACCGCGCCCGCACCCGGCGCCCGGGTGTCCGCCCTCAAGCTCGCCGCCGTCTCCTGCCAGGCCTACCACGACGGGTACTTCACCGCGTACGGCCATCTCGCCGAAGAGGACGTCGACGTCGTCCTCCACCTCGGGGACTACCTGTACGAGTACGCCGTCAACTCCGTCGGCGGCGCCCGGAAGTACACCGACCGGACGCTCCCCGACCTCTTCAACCACGAGACAGTGACCCTGGAGGACTACCGGCTGCGGTACGCCCTCTACAAGTCCGACCCCGATCTGCGGGCCGCCCACGCCGCGCACCCCTTCGCCGTCACCTGGGACGACCACGAGACCGAGAACAACTACGCCGACGACATCGACGAGAACGGCGGCCCGCCCGAGGAGTTCCTGCTGCGCCGCGCCGCCGCCTACCGCGCGTACTGGGAGAACCAGCCCCTGCGCCACCCGCAGCTCCCGCACGGGCCCGACGCCCAGCTGTACCGCCGGCTGCGCTGGGGCCGGCTGGCGCAGTTCGACATCCTCGACACCCGGCAGTACCGCTCCAACCAGGCCTACGGCGACGGGTCGCACATCCCCGGGCCCGAGTCGGACGACCCGGCGCGCACCATCACCGGGCCGGCACAGGAGCGGTGGCTGATCGACGGCTGGCGCCGCTCGCACGCGCTGTGGAACCTCGTACCGCAGCAAGTCACCTTCTCCCAGCGCAAGCTGGACCTGAACCCGGTGGCCAAGGTGTCCATGGACGCCTGGGACGGCTACCGGGCCTCGCGCCGGCGGATCCTGGCGGGCGCCAAGTCCACCGGGACCGAGAACCTGATGGTGCTCACCGGAGACGTGCACGTGGGGTACGCCTTCGACATCCTGGACGACTTCGACGACCCCGCGTCGGCGACGCTCGGCACGGAGATCGTCGCCACCTCCGTCACCAGCGGCAAGGACGGCGCCGAAAAGCCCGCGAACTGGGCCACCTACACGCAGGCCAACCCCCACCTGAAGTTCTACAACGGGCGGCGCGGCTATGTGACCGTCGAGCTGGGACGGGACGCGGCGCGGGCCGACTTCAGGACGGTGTCCGCGGTGACGACCCCGGGGGCGCCCGTCACCACGGCCGCGTCCTTCGTGACGGAGGCGGGGAACCAGGGGCTCAAGCCGGCCTGACGTCCCGCGCGTCCGCCTCGCCGGGATAGCGGACGCCGACGCGGTCCCGGATCGTGTCGAGCGTCCGCATCACGGCGAGCGTGCCGTCGAGCGGGACGAGCGAGGACTCGGTCTCCCCGGCGCGCAGGGCGCGCATCACCTCGGCGGCCTCGTGCTTGAGGCTGTTGCGCCGGCCCGACGCGGGGTCGGCGCGGAACGTCTCGGGCTCGCGGCCGTCGCGGTGCAGGACGAAGTGGTCCGGGAAGAAGAAGCCGTCCGGGACGTCGATACGGCCCGCGGAGCCGGTGACGGAGGCGGCGACGGGGGTGCCGCCGTTGATGGAGCAGTGCACCGAAGCGAGAGCCCCGCTCTCGAAGGAGAGCAGCGCACCCGTCTGGAGATCGACGCCCTCGTCGGAGAGCACCGCTCTCGCGACGATGTCCGAGGGCTCCCCGAGCAGCAGCTGCGCGAACGACACCGGATAGATGCCGAGATCGAGCAGCGCACCGCCGCCCTGCGCCGGGTCCCGCAGCCGGTGCGAGGGCGGGAACGGTCCCGCGAGACCGAAGTCGGCCTGCACCGTGCGCACCTCACCGATCACGCCGTCGTCGACGAGCGCCTTCAGCCGCCGGACCAGCGGATTGCAGTACATCCACATGGCCTCCATCAGGAAGCGGTCGTGCCGCCGCGCGAGCGCGACCAGCTCCTCGGCCTCCCGCGAGTTCAGCGTGAACGCCTTCTCGCACAGCACATGGCGCCCCTCCTCCAGACACATCCCGGCCGCCACCCGGTGCGCCGAGTGCGGCGTGGCGACGTACACGATGTCGACGTCCTCGTCCGCGGCGAGCGACGCCCAGTCGCCGTACGCCCGCGGAATCCCGAACCGTTCCGCGAACGCCTTCGCCGAGGCGTCCGTCCGTGAGGCGACGGCCACCACCTCGGCGTCCGGCATGTCCACCAGATCAGCCGTGAACGCCGCGGCGATCCCGCCGGTCGCAAGAATTCCCCACCGCACGCGTTCACGCTCGCCCGTCATGCACGCCCCTTGATCCGTGACCCGAACACGCTGTTCGAACTGAGAGCATAGGGTGCGCATCTTTCGGAGAGGGAGGGGATCATGCCCGAGCGTGGCCGCACCATGCGGGACCAGGAGGGCCCGCGAGGGCACATACCGAACGCGGGGACCGCCGACACCGCACCGGTGGCCGCCGAGGCCACCCGGCCGGCCGGCGAACCGGCGTCCGGCGCCGCGCCACGACCGCCGGCAGGCCCGGGCTCACCCGGCCGCACCGGACTCCTCGTCACCCTGATTCTCGGCGGGCTCACCGCCACACCCCCGCTCGCGATGGACATGTACCTCCCCGCGCTGCCGGAGGTCACCGGATCGCTGCACGCGCCCGCCGCCACCGTGCAGCTCACGCTCACCGCGTGCCTCGCGGGCATGGCGCTCGGACAGCTCGTCGTCGGGCCGATGAGCGACAGATGGGGCCGCAGACGCCCGCTGCTCGCCGGCCTCGCCGTCTACGTCGTCGCCACCGTGCTGTGCGCCCTCGCGACCGACGTCGGACTCCTCGTCGCCTTCCGCCTCGCCCAGGGCCTCGCGGGCGCGGCCGGAATCGTGATCGCCCGCGCCGTCGTCCGCGACCTGTACGACGGCATGGCCATGGCCCGCTTCTTCTCCACCCTCATGCTGGTCTCCGGGGTCGCACCGGTCGTCGCGCCGCTCATCGGCGGACAGATCCTGCGCGTCACCGACTGGCGGGGCGTCTTCGTGGTCCTCACCGCGGTCGGCATCGCGCTGACCGCCGTCGTCTGGGCGAAGCTGCCCGAGACCCTCCCACCCGCCGCGCGGCACGGCGGAGGCGTCGGCGAGGCACTGCGCGCGATGCGCGGACTGCTCGCCGACCGGGTCTTCGCCGGGTACATGCTCGCGGGCGGCTTCACCTTCGCGGCCCTGTTCGCCTACATCTCCGCGTCGCCCTTCGTCATCCAGGAGATCTACGGCGCCTCCCCGCAGACCTTCAGCCTGCTCTTCGGCGTGAACTCGGTCGGTCTGGTGATCGCCGGTCAGATCAACGGCAAGCTGCTGGTGGGCAGGGTCGCCCTCGAGAAGGTCCTCGCCGTGGGCCTCGCGCTCGTCGTCCTCGCCGCGACCGCGCTGCTGCTCATGTCCAGTGGCGTCCTCGGCACGGTCGGGATCGCTCCGGTGGCCGCCGCGCTGTTCGTGCTGATGTCCGCCATGGGCCTCGCCCTGCCCAACACCCAGGCGCTCGCCCTCATGCGGGTGCGGCACGCGGCCGGATCCGCCTCCGCGCTGCTCGGCACCTCCTCCTTCCTCATCGGCGCGATCGCCTCCCCCCTCGTCGGCATCGCCGGAGAGAGAACCGCTGTCCCGATGGCCGTCGTCCAACTGGTGGCGGCACTGGTCGCCGTCGCCTGCTTCGTGGGACTGTGCCGTCCTCGGAGGACGGGACGTACATCGAACGGAAAGGCGGCGGACAGCTGAGCGCACCACGACTGCGGATCGGCACACCGGAACGGGCCGGACTCGACACCGGAGAACTGCGGCAACTCGTCCACGAGGTCCGCGCCCTCACGCGCGGGGCCGACCCCTGGGCGGCGGGCGTGGTGCTGGTCGCGGGGCGGGGCCCGGTCATCGCCGTCGAGGAGGCGGCGGGGTGGGCGGTGCGCTACGCGGCCTACGACGGGCAGACCGGCACCGGGGCCGAACTGCCGCCGGGCGCGCGCGTGCCGACGACCGTCCACACGCCCTTCGACCTGGCCTCGCTCACCAAGCTGTTCACGGCGGTCGCCGCGGTGCAGCAGCTGGAGCGCGGCACGCTGGGCGTCGACGCCCGGGTCGGCGCGTATCTGCCGGAGTTCCGCGCGGCCCGCGAGCACGGCATCACCGTACGGCAGTTGCTCACCCACACCTCCGGGCTGCGCCCCGAACTCCCGCTGTACGACTGCCCGGACGACACGGCCCGGCTGGCGCTGCTGCGCGCGGAGGCCCCCTCCTCCGAACCGGGCGCGTATCTGTACTCCGACCTCAACCTGCTGCTCCTGCAGTACGTGCTGGAACGCGTCACCGGCCGGGCGCTCGACGTACTCGTCCGCGACGGCATCACCCGCCCGCTCGGGATGCACGCCACCACCTTCGGACCCTGCCCCGGCGCGGCGGCCACGGAGGACCAGCGGCGCCCCTGGGCCAAGGCGGACCGGGGCATGCTGCGGGGCGTGGTGCACGACGAGAACGCCTGGGCGCTCGGCGGGGTGGCCGGTCACGCCGGCCTCTTCTCCACCGCGCGCGATCTGGCCGTCTTCTGCCGCACCCTGCTCGCGGGCGGCTCGTACGGCCCCGCCCGCATCCTCGGCCCCGACTTCGTCGAGCTCCTCCTCACCCCGCCGGGCCTCGGATTCGCCCTCGACCAGTCCTGGTTCATGGGCACCCTCGCGGGCCGCGGCGCGGCCGGCCACACCGGTTTCACCGGCACCTCGCTGGTCCTGGACCCGGCGACGGACACGTTCCTCGTGCTGCTCGCCAACACGGTCCACCCCCGCCGCCGCCCGGCGGACAACGCGCCCAGAGCGGCAGCGGCCACCCGGCTGCGGCGAGCGGTGCGGGGCACCTGAGAGATCGCCTCGCGGGCGCGGGCGGTGCGGGGCACCTGAGAGATCGCCTCGCGGGCGCGGGCGGTGCGGGGCACCTGAGAGAATCGGGCCGTGAACGCCCCCGTACCCCCCGTACCCCCCGCCGACACCCTGCGCAGCGCCCTCGCCGGGCTGCTCGACGGCCTGCCGCCGAAGGCCGCCGCACAGGCGGTCGAGCGGCTGATCGTGAACTACCGGGGGACCACCCCGACCCACGCGCCGATCCTCCGGGACCGCTCGGACGTGGCGGCCTACGCCGCCTACCGGATGCCCGCGACGTTCGAGGCGGTGCGCGCGGCGCTGGACGCGTTCGCGGACGCGGTGCCCGGCTGGGCGCCGGGGAGCCATGTGGACGTCGGCGGCGGCACCGGCGCGGCCACCTGGGCGGTGAACGCGACCTGGGAGGGCGTCCGCCCGGTGACCGTGCTCGACTGGGCCGAGCCGGCCCTCGCGCTCGGCCGGGAGATCGCCGCCGCCAACCCGGAGCTGAAGGGCGCCGAGTGGCACCGCTCCCGTATCGGAGCGGCGCTCACCATCGAGAGCACTGATCTCGTCACCGTCTCCTACGTCCTGGGCGAGCTCACCGAAGCCGACCGCGTCTCGGTCGTGGACGCCGCCGCGAGCGCCGCCCGGGCCGTCGTGATCATCGAGCCCGGCACCCCCTACGGCTACACCCGGGTCCTCGCCGCCCGCGACCGCCTGATCGGCGCCGGCTTCCACATCGCGGCCCCCTGCCCGCACAGCGCCGCCTGCCCCATCGTCCCCGGCCAGGACTGGTGCCACTTCTCCGCCCGGGTCGCCCGTTCCTCCCTGCACCGTCAGGTCAAGGGCGGTTCCCTGCCCTACGAGGACGAGAAGTTCAGCTATGTCGCCGCTACCCGCTTCCCGCCCGTCCCGGCGCCCAACCGCATCGTGCGCAAGCCGCAGATCCGCAAGGGGCAGGTCCTGCTCGACCTGTGCGAGCCGGACGAGGCGCTGCGCCGGGAGACGGTGACCAAACGCCACGGACCGCTGTACAAGGCGGCCCGTGACGCGGAGTGGGGCGACGCCTGGCCGCCGCCCGGGGACACTCCCTAGATCGCTCCCCGCCCTCGCCCCCGCTCCTGGCTCCCGGCCCGGCCGCGCAGTTCCTGCGTGCAGCACTTCACGCTGCCGCCGCCCTTGAGGAGCTCACCGAGGTCGACGCCGACGGGCACGAAGCCACGCTCCCGGAGCGGGTCGAAGAGGCCCGTCGCCTCCTGCGGCAACAGCACGTGCAGGCCGTCCGAGACCGCGTTGAGGCCCAGCGCGGCGGCGTCCTCGTCCTCGGCGGTCAGCGCGTCCGGGAACAGCCGGCGCAGCACCTCGCGGCTGCCGGGGGAGAAAGCCGGCGGGTAGTACATGACCTCGTCCGCCGTGTCGTCGAGGACGGCGAGAGCCGTGTCCAGGTGGTAGTAGCGCGGGTCGACCAGGTCCAGGCCGATCACCGGGCGGCCGAAGAACTCCTGCGCCTCCCCGTGCGAGAGCGGGCTCGCGCGAAAGCCGCGGCCCGCGAGCAGATACGACCCCGTGACCACGAAGTCGCCCTCTCCCTCGTTGATGTGCGCCAGCTCGCGGATGTGCGCGAACCCGCGGGCGCGGAACCACTCCAGGTGCGCCGCCGCCTCCGGTTCGCGCTCCCGGAAGGCGAACCGGGCGCCCAGCACCCGGCCGTCCACGACCGTCGCGCCGTTCGCCGCGAAGACCATGTCCGGCAGCCCGGGGCGGGGCGTGAGTTCCTCGACCGAGTGGCCGAGGGAGCGGTAGCGGTCCCGGAGGTCCTCCCACTGGGCGAGGGCGAGCGGTACGTCGACCGGCTTGGCGGGGTCCATCCACGGATTGATCGCGTACGTGACGTCGAAGTGCACCGGCGGGCACATGAGGTAGCGCCGGGGCGCGGCACGGCGGAGAGGAAGCAAGGAAGGCTCCTTACGCAACCGCAGGGGCAGTTGATGCTCATGGTGCGGTGCGCACCGTCCCGGGAGCGGGAGGCGAACGGGCCGTGTCCACCGGAGGGACGGTGCCCCCGCCGGAGGCGAGACGCACCGTATCGTCGGCCTGATAGGTTTCCCGCATGGCCGAGAAGCCCAGCTCCAGCCCCGATTCCACCCGCCGCAGCGAGAAGTCCCGCCGCGCGATCTATGCCGCGGCCCTCGCCCTGGTCGGCGAGGCCGGCTATCCCAGGACCACGATCGAGGGCATCGCGGCGCGGGCCGGAGTCGGGAAGCAGACGATCTACCGGTGGTGGTCGTCGAAAGCCGAGGTGCTGCTGGACGCCTTCCTGGACCTCGGGGAGCAGGCCGCTCGGGCGGCGGGCCAGGAGCCGTACGAGATCCCGGACACGGGGGACCTGGCCACCGATCTGAAGCTGGTGCTGCGCGCCACCGTCGACGAGCTGCTCGACCCCGCCTTCGAGGTGCCCTCCCGCGCCCTGGCCGCCGAGGGTGTCGTGAACGAGCGGCTCGGCGCCGAGTTCGTGGCCAAACTGCTCGAGCCCCAGCTCCAGCTGTACGTGCGGCGGCTGCGTTCGGCGCAGGCCAAGGGCGACGTGCGCCGGGACGTCGACCCCCGGATCGCCCTGGAGCTGTTCGTCTCCCCGCTCGCCCAGCGCTGGCTCCAGCGCACGGCCCCGATCTCGTACGACTACACGGACGCGCTCGTCGACTACGCCCTGCACGGTATCGCCCCCCGCCCAGGGGTGGAGAAATCACCTCACATCATGCAATAACGCCTGATCAGGGTGGGGTGAACGCATCGCCCCACCTACCCCGGTTGTCGGCTCCGGCCACCCGGGGCGCAGGATGGTGGGACCATGGGGCAAGAAGGACGAGTGCACCGAGGCTAGGCGAGGAGATAGATGAGCGCAGAGTTCGGCCGCCGCTCCGGCGCGCAGGGCAGGATCTCCCAGTGGCTGCGCGGACGCAGGCCGAAGGGCCCTGCGGAGACGTCCGAGGGCGGGCGTGAGGCCCTGCTGCTCGCCGCCGCCGCCGCGGGTCTGCCGCTAGCGCAGGCCGCGTACCCGTCCGGCTACCGCTGTTCCTGTGACCGCGTCGGCTGTCCGACCCCCGCGCGCCATCCCATCTCCTTCGCCTGGCAGACACAGTCGACGACCGACCGCGCACAGATCGAGCGGTGGGCCCGGCACCAGCCGAAGGCGAACTTCATCACCGCGACCGGCATGGTGCACGACGTGCTCGACGTCCCGCTGGAAGCCGGACACGAGGCGCTGGAGCGGATGCTGGCCTCCGACCTCGAGGTCGGACCCGTCGCGGAGACCGGCGACGGCCGCATGCTCTTCTTCACCCTCACCCGGGGTACGCCCGAGGACGAGGACGAGTGGTGGCCGTGCGAACTGGACTGCCATCCCGAGACGATGGACGAGCACCCCGGCTTCCGCTGGCACTGCCGCGGCTCGTACGTCCTCGTGCCGCCGGCCCAGCTGCCCGGCGGTCTGAGCGTCGACTGGGTGCGCGGGCCCGAGCATCCGCTGCCGGATCCGCTCACCCTCCTGGAGACCCTCACCGACGCGTGCGCCCGCTATGCCGGGGAGAACGGCGTGGAGCAGCTCGCCGCCTGGCCGCACCGGGGCTGAGACCCCGGCTACTCGCCCTTGGCCCCCGTCAGCCCCTCGATCCGTCCGAGGACCGACACCTGGTCGCCCGAACCCTTCGCCGGGTCCAGGACGACCTGGTTGGAGACGAACTCCAGGGTGAGGGACTGCTTGACCTCACCGGTCGTCAGGGCCTCGACGTCGGCGCTCGGAGCGGGAATCGCGGTGCCCGCGGCGGCGGTCTGCTTCTCGTAGCGCTGCGTGGCGAAGAACACCAGCGCCCCGCCGTCCGTGGTGCGCAGACCCACCGGCGCGTAGGCGCGCGAGGTCAGCGGCTCGTCGATGTACTGCCTGGCGAGGCCGGGCTTGCGGGCGAACTTCTTGCGCTGGGCCCGCCACTGCGAGGTGTGGACGCCCGCGGCGAAGGTGCTGCCGCCCGCCTTCAGATAGGTCGCGTACGTCCGGCCGAGCTTCTCCGGCTCTATCGCGAGCGCCGCGTCGTCGGCCGTGACCGGCTGCGCCCAGCCGTCCTTGTCCTTCGTGAACTTCGGTACGTCACCGGCCCCGAGGACCGTCAGATACGAGGCCTGCCACACCTCGGCGGCGCTGCCCCGGGTGAAGACGAGCAGCCAACGGCTGCCCGGCACACCCTTGTTGGCCGCCGCGTTCGCCACGAACCAGCGCGGCCAGCCCGCCTTCGCCGGTACCGAGTACTCGGCGTCGTCGAACTTCAGCGGTGAATGCGCCGGATTCCCGCCCGGGTTGTTCGTGCGTCCGGCCTTCAGCTTGGCGCCGTCGATGTCCGCGAGCGGACCGGTCACCCGGTCCGCGTCCTTGGAACGGTCGTACGTCTTGTCTGCCTCGTTGTAGGCGGCGGTGAAGTCCTGGAGCGCGCGGGCGGCTTCGGCGGCGGTCGCCGCGGGCACGACCTTTCGCTCGCCGTGCACCACCACGCAGCCGTTCGCCGCCAAGGACAGGACGGTCACCGCCCCCGTGGCCAGGGCGAAACGGATGGGGCTACGTGGCCTTCGTGGGCTGCGACCCGTGCGATCCCTGCTCATCAGGTGCCTTCACCTTCCCCTTCCCGGAGGCGAACCCTACCGGGGCGAGGAAGATCGTGAGCGTCGGCACCAGGTACAGCGCCCACACCGTGACCTGAAGAACGGTCGGGTCGGGCTGGAAGTTGAAGACGCCCTTCAGCAGGGTGCCGTACCAGCTGGTGGGGTCGATCGTGTTGCTGATGTCGAAGGCGAGGTTCGTCAGTCCGGGGACGAAGTCGGCTTCCTGGAGGTCGTGGACGCCGTAGGCGAGGACGCCCGCGGCGACGACGACCAGCATGCCGCCGGTCCAGGTGAAGAACTTGGCGAGGTTGATCCTCAGGGCGCCGCGGTAGAAGAGCCAGCCGAGGAGAACCGCGGTGGCCAGGCCGAGAGCCACGCCGATCAGTGGGCGGGGGGTGCCGTCGCTGGCCGAGTGCACCGACGCCCACACGAACAGGGCGGTCTCCAGGCCTTCACGGCCGACGGCCAGGAACGCCGTCGCGACCAGCGCGCCGGTTCCCATGGCCAGGGCCGCGTCGAGTTTGCCGTGCAGTTCGGACTTCAGGTGCCGGGCGGTGCGCCGCATCCAGAAGACCATCCAGGTGACCAGGCCCACGGCGAGGACCGACAGCGAGCCGCCGAGCGCCTCCTGGGCCTGGAACGTCATCTCCTGGGAGCCGAATTCGAGGGCGCAGCCGAAGCCGAGGGCCACGGCGATCGCGACGCCGATGCCGATCCAGATCGGCTTCAGGGCGTCCCTGCGGCCCGTCTTGACCAGGTAGGCGATGAGGATGCAGACGACGAGGCTGGCTTCCAGACCCTCGCGCAGCCCGATCAGGTAGTTGCCGAACACGGCTACGCCTCCTTGGAGAACAGCGCGCGGCCCCACCAGTCGTCCTTGTCGCGGACGCCGGGCGGGACGGCGAAGACTGCCGAACCCACGTGCTGGATGTACTCGTTGAGCGCGTCGATACGCGACAGGTTGCGCTGCACGGGGATGAATCCCTTGCGCACGTCCCGCTGGTACGCGAGGAAGAACAGGCCCGCTTCGAGCCGGCCGAGACCGTCCGTGCCGTCCGTGAAGGAGTAGCCGCGGCGCAGGATCGTCGCCCCGTCGTTGGAGTGCGGGTGCGCGAGCCGGACATGGGCGTCGGGCTTCATCGCCTTCAGGAACGGCTCGTCGCGCTCCTTGGCCTTGCCGACGGGCGCGCCCTCGCCCTTGTCGCGGCCGAAGATGTCCTCCTGCTCCTGGAGCGAGGTGCGGTCCCAGGTCTCGATGTTCATCCGGATGCGGCGGGCGACGAGGTACGAGCCCCCGTTCATCCAGTCGGGACCGTCCTTCCCGTCCACCCACACGAACTTCTTCAGCCGGTCCGTCTCGGTGCCCGCGATGTTGCGGGTGCCGTCCTTGAAGCCCATCAGGTTGCGCGGGGTCTGCGCGTCCGGAGTCGTCGACGACGTCTTGCCGAAGCCGAGCTGCGACCAGCGTATGGCGACCTTGCCGAAGCCGATGCGGGCGAGGTTGCGGATCGCGTGCACCGCGACCTGCGGGTCGTCCGCGCACGCCTGGATGCACAGGTCGCCGTTGCTGCGGGCCTTGTCCAGGTTGTCGCCCGGGAACTTCGGCAGGTCGACGAGCGCCTCCGGCCGCCGGTCCGCCAGGTCGAACTTCTCGAAGAGCGACGGACCGAAGCCGATCGTCAGCGTCAGCCGGGAGGGCTTGAGTCCCAGCGCCTCGCCGGTGTCGTCCGGCGGTGCCTCGGCCAGACCGCCGTACGCGCCCTCACCGACCGCGTGTCCGGCGGTCATCCGGGCGGCGGCGGCCGTCCAGTCCTTGAGGAGCTGGACGAACGCGGCCCGGTCGTCGGTCTTCACGTCGAACGCGGCGAAGTGCAGCCGGTCCTGCACCGCTGTCGCGATGCCCGACTGGTGTGCGCCGTGGAAGGCGACCGCGGCGCCGGTCTCGGCCGCGGCCGGATCGACGTCGTTGCCGGTACGGGTCATCGCGACGGCGCCGCCGGCCGCGGCGGCACCGAGCGCGAGCCCGGCACCGCCCCAGCCGATCAACGAACGCCGGGACGGCGTGGAGCCGGTGCCGGCCGCCGTGGCGGCCTGCGTGCTGTCGGTGCTGTCCGTGCTGTCCTGGGGGTCCGTCATGGCGTTGCTCCTACTTCACGACGGCGGCGGCGAGCTTGGACAGGGGCTCGGCGAGCGCGTTGACCGCGTCCGAGAGCTCCTTGCGGTCGGCCTTGCCGACCTTGTCGTACGAGGTGAAGTCGTACGAGGTCTTGTCCGTGCGGTACTTGTCGAGCAGCGTGTTCAGCGCGGCGAACTGCTTGTCGAGCTCCGTCGTCAGCGCCGCGTCGTTCTCCGTGGCGACCGGCTTGAGCAGCTCGTACGCTTTCTGCGCGCCCTCGACGTTGCCCTTGAAGTCGCTCAGGTCGGTGTGCGAGTAGCGGTCCTCCTCGCCCGTGACCTTTCCGCTGGCGACCTCGTCCAGCAGCTCCTTGGCGCCGTTGGCCATGGAGGTCGGGGTGATCTCGGCCTTGCCGACCCGCTTCTGCCAGTCGGTCAGGTCCGTGACCAGCCGGCCGGCGAGCTCCTTCTCACGGTCGCCGATCTTCTTGTCCTGCCACAGGGACTTCTCCAGGCGGTGCCAGCCGGTCCAGTCCGTGGCCGGGTCCTGGCCGTCCTCCAGGCCGTCCTCACGGACGTCGACCTTCGGGTCGATGTCACCGAAGGACTCCGCGACCGGCTCCGTGCGCTCCCAGCCCAGACGCGAGGAGGCGAACTCCTTCTTCGCGGCCTCGATGTCACCGGCCTTGACGGCCTTGGCGAACGCCTCGGCCTTCGGCAGCGTGGCGTCGGCCTGCTCCTGCGCGTACTCGCGGTACGCGGCGACGGCCTTGTCCAGACGCGGGTCGCGCTTGGCGACCTTGCCACCGGTGACGGTGAGCTTCTGGCGGACGCCGTGGCCCTTCATGCCCGGGCGGCAGGCGATCTCGTACGAGCCGGCCTTCACCTCGGCGGTCAGCGTGTACTTGGTGCCGGGGCCGATGTTCTCCTTCTCGGAGACGATCCGGTCGTCGGGGAAGACGATCTCGACCTCGGTGGCCTTCGACCCCTTGTTCTCGATCTTCAGCGTGACCTGGCCGGCCGGAACGGTCTTGGCGGAGGTCTCGCACTTCGAGTCCGCGGCGGTCACCTGGATCGCGTCGCCGTTCTTCGCGTCGCTCTTCTCGGTGCAACCCGTGACGGCGGCCAGAGCGGCCGCGGTGGCGGCAGCGGTGACAACGGAGAGTCGGACGGCTCGCATTCAGGCTCCAAGAGAAGTTCGGACAAACCGTACGGTGGGGCCCGTTCGGCATGGTGAGGCTGGCCTAACTTATCTGAGGCTTCCCTCAGTGATACCCAGCCGTGCAGTGATTCAGCTCTCACAGGTGCGGCACAGGAACGGCTTGATCACGGCGACTCAAACCAGACCCCATGGGCAGGTCAAGAGAGAGTCAAGCGTCCCGTTTCGAGGTGATCAGGGCGGCCCCGGTCCTGGGGTGCGGCACCACCTCGACCGGCTGCCGGTAGACGTCGGTCAGAAGCCCGTCGGTGAAGAGATCCGCCGGCCGGCCGTGGGCCGCGACACGACCGGCGCACAGAATCGCGACCCGGTGCGCGTACGCCGCCGCGAGCGCGAGGTTGTGCAACACCACGACCACCGCGTCCCCGGCGTGCGCCCTTTCCCGGCACACCCGCAGCACCAACTCCTGGTGCCGCAGGTCGAGGGCGGCGGTCGGTTCGTCGAGCAGCAGCGGCGGGGCGCGCTGCGCGAGCACCCGGGCGAGCGCGACACGCGCTCGTTCCCCGCCGCTGAGCGCGGCGAACGAGCCCCTGTCGGTCGCGCTGGGCGAGGACGCACAGCTGCCGGACGGGAACGGCGAGTCGGGCTCGGGTTCGGGTGGCTCCGGCGGTTCATCGGGCACCACCGGCGGCGCGGGGACGACCGGGTCCACGACGGGCGGTGTGAGCGGCGCGCCCGCTTCCACCGGTTCGCAGCTGCCGGCCGGCGCGCTGGGGGCCGCGGCCGCGGTGACCGCCGCGGTGGGCGCCGGTGTGGTGTTCGCGATGCGCAGGCGGCGTACGGAGTAGTCCGCCGGAGACCCGGCCGCCCGCCCCCGACGCCGCTCCACATGACCACGGAGCTGCCGGGGGCGGGCGGCCCCAGCGGAACGGGCATACGGAACCGATACGCGGAACAGGCGTGCGGAACGGGTGTGCGAGTGGGTGTGCGAAGTGGGCTTACGGGGACACGGTGGCCCGGCCGCCGTAAGAGCCCGTCCGTCCGCGCACCCGGCCGTTCCCCGGCGGTCCCCCGGCTGGGAGGCGCGTGCCGCGCGGGTGGTGTTTGAATGCCGGAGTGACTGACTACGACGTGCTGCGGGTCTTCTGCGGACCAGGCGGCGGGTATGGCAATGAACTCGGTGTCGTGCGCGAGGGCTCGGTGATGCCGGACCGCGCGGAGCGGCAGGAGTTCGCCGCGAAGCTCGGCTTCAGCGAGACGGTGTTCGTCGACGACCCCGAGCGCGGGGTCATCGACATCTACACCCCGGCGCTGCGGCTGCCGTTCGCGGGACACCCGTGCGTCGGGGCGGGCTGGCTGCTCGACGTGCCCGAACTGGTCACGCCCGCCGGTGCGGTGGGGGTCCGGCTGGACGGCGAGTTCAGCTGGATCGAGGCGCGGGCCGAGTGGGTGCCGCCGCGGACGCTCCGGCGGTACGCGTCCGCCGCCGAGGTCGAGGCGCTGGAGGTGCCGCCGTCGGGGGAGTGGATCTATGCCTGGGCCTGGGAGGACGAGGCCGGCGGCAGGGTTCGGGCCCGCGCGTTCCCCGGCCGGAACGACGGCATCGAGGAGGACGAGGCCACCGGGGCGGCGGCGCTGCTGCTGACCCGGCAACTCGGCCGGGCTCTCAACATCACCCAGGGCAGGGGCTCCCAGATCCTCACGGCTCCCCAGCCGAACGACTGGGTCGAAGTGGGCGGCCGGGTCCACCTGGAACGCTGAGCACCCGGCCAGAAACACGGACGCGAGTCACGGAGCGAGGGCCGCGGGGGTCTAGGTGCCCCGTCAGGGGCGCGAGGAACTGCGCGATCAGCCCCCCACCGGCCCGCGGCTGTGTATGCCAGGGTGGTGTCCGGAGGAGTGTCGGAGCCGCTCGGTGCGAGCTACGTGCCCCGTCAGGGGCGGGGGGAACTGCGCGACCAGCCCCCACCGGGCCGCGGCCGTGTACGCCACGTGATTCCCCCGGAGCGATCCGGGATCCGGGGCAAGGGCCCGGGGGGAACCCCGGGCCCGGCAGCGGATGATCACGCGGTCAGCGGGAACTCCTCACCGAGGGCCCTGAACACCCCGGTGTTCAGGGCGAACGCCCGCTTGCACTCCGCCACGATCCGCTGCCTCTCCAGATCGTCGGCCAGGACCCCGTCCAGCAGTTCGCGATAACTCCGCTTGAACGCGGCCGGGTTGGAGATGTCCCCGAAGACGTAGAAGCGGACGCCGTCCCCCTTGCGGCTGAAGCCCCAGGTCTGCTCCGCCTTGCCGCGGATGATCTGGCCGCCGGAGAGGTCGCCCAGGTACCGGGTGTAGTGGTGGGCGACATAGCCGCCCGGCCACTCCCGGGCGCACTGCGCGACCCGGTCCGCGTACGCGCGGGTCGCGGGCAGCGCGGTGAGCGTCTCGCGCCAGTCGGGGCCCCGGAGATGGGCCAGGTCGCGCTCGAGAGCGGTGCGCCGCAGCAGCTCGGGCCGCAGGAAGGGCCCGGCCACCGGATCGGCGGCCAGCCGCTCGGTGTCCGCCTCCAGCGCCTCGTACACGAACCACAGTTGCTCGGTGTAGCGCGCGTACGCCTCGACGCCGAGCCGGCCGCCGAGCAGGTCGCTCATGAACGTCGAGGTCTCCGCCTCGGTGTGCTGCTCGTGCGAGGCGGTGCGGATGAGCGTCGAGAAGGGCGTGCTCGTGGTGTCCGGCGCGCTCGTCGCGGCCGACGTGTCCGACGCGTTCATGGGGCCTCCGGAGCCGCTGAGGAAGGGCGAGAGCTGTTGCAAGGTCATGCGCATCTTCTATGGTTAGGCTTACCTAAGTCAACAGCCTTCCCGACATCCTGTCGGTAAAACCGTACCCCGATTCCCGGTCGCTTCCACATGAGAAAGCCCGCCCTGTGGACAGGGCGGGCTCTGACGGCTCGGGAACTCCGGACGGCTACGGCAGGGTGAGGATCTCCGCACCGCTCTCGGTGACCACGAGGGTGTGCTCGAACTGCGCCGTGCGCTTCCGGTCCTTCGTCACGACCGTCCACCCGTCGTCCCACATGTCGTACTCGTGCGTACCGAGCGTGAGCATGGGCTCGATGGTGAAGGTCATCCCGGGCTGGATGACGGTGGTCGCGTGGGGGCTGTCGTAGTGCGGGACGATCAGCCCGGAGTGGAACGACGAGTTGATCCCGTGCCCGGTGAAGTCCCGGACGACCCCGTACCCGAACCGCTTCGCGTACGACTCGATGACGCGCCCGATGATGTTGATCTGGCGGCCCGGCCTGACGGCCTTGATCGCGCGGTCGAGGGACTCACGGGTCCGCTCGACGAGCAGCCGCGACTCCTCGTCGACGGCGCCGACCGGGTAGGTCGCGTTGTTGTCGCCGTGCACGCCGCCGATGTACGCCGTCACGTCGAGGTTGATGATGTCGCCGTCACGCAGGACCGTGGAGTCCGGGATGCCGTGGCAGATGACCTCGTTGACCGAGGTGCACAGCGACTTGGGGAACCCGCGGTAGCCGAGGGTCGACGGGTAGGCGCCGTGGTCGCACATGTAGGCGTGGGCCACCCGGTCCAGCTCGTCCGTCGTGACACCCGGCGCGATGAGCTTCGCGGCCTCGGCCATCGCCTGCGCGGCGATCCGCCCGGCGATCCGCATCGCCTCGATCGTCTCGGGCGTCTGCACCTCCGGGCCGGTGTACGGCGTGGGGGCGGGCTTTCCCACGTACTCGGGACGCCTGATGTTTCCCGGCACGGGACGGGTGGGGGAGAGCTCCCCTGGTACGAGCAGCGACTGGCCAGACATGGCAGCGAGTCTAACCAGCGGGCATGGGGGAACATGTCCTAGGCGAAAGGAGCTGGTGATGGCCCTGTTCAAGAAGCGGACGGTCGGCAAGCCCGGCGAGTGGTACTACTGCCTGGAGCACAAGAAGGTCGAGGAAGGCCCCGAGTGCCCGGCCAAGGACCGCTTCGGCCCGTACACCACCCGCGGGGAGGCCGAACACGCGATGGACCTCGCGCGCGAACGGAACCTCGAGTGGGAGACGGACCCGAAGTGGCACGACGCGTCGGGCAAGGCGCCGGGCTCCGAGGACGACTGAGACACCGGGCGAGGGCTGAGGACTGCGGGGCTGCGACCGCCCCGGGCCCGGGGGCGGTCGTGGGCGACCCGGACCGGGCGAGGAGTCGTACACGTCCCCTCAGGAAGCGGTCACCGGAGGCGCGGGCGGGAGGTTCTCCGCCCGCGCGGACCGCATCCGCAGCCGCGTGCTCGTCGGTGCGGTCGTCGTACGACATCAGCTTCGCGAGGCCGACGGCGAGCAGCCCCACCGCCCCGACGCAGAGCGCCCCGTCACCGGCGGGGGAGAGCCCTCGGCCGTCACCAGCGGGGGCGGGCCCCCTGGGCCGCCATCAGCAGGCGCGCGCTCCCTGGGCCGCCTGCGCATGGGACTGCCCCGCGCAATCAGTGACGGGAGGCCGCCCCGGCGTCGGACCCGCGGAGATCCCTGGGCCGTCACCGGCCGGAGTCGGCTTCCGCTACCACCGGTACGACGGTGGGGCCGTCAGTTGGTCCGCGAAGCGGGACAGGCGGTCGCGGAAGCGGCGTCGCCCCCGGGGTGAGGGCAGCGCGTTCTCCCCGGCCGCCGCGCTGACCAGATGCTGCACGGTGTCGAGATCGAGCTCGGGGTCCGGCGGCACGGCGAGCGACTCGTGGGCCAGCGCCGGCAGCTCACCGTCCCCCGGGGACAGGGCCAGAACCGTCGCCCCGGCCCGCCGGGCGTCGTGCACCCGCTCCAGCAGCGGCGCCCCGGGCGCGTCCGGCGCCACCACGAGCAGTGTCTCGCCGCGCCGTGCCGCCTCGATCCGTCCGAGCCCCACCGCCAGATGAGCCGGATCGGACCCCCGCGCCCCGTGCCGCACCAGCGTCGGCGACAGCTCCGGCGTCCCCGACCACGCCGCCTCGTCCACGAGATGCGCCGCGAGGTGCCAGGGCTCGTACTCCTCCGAACCGACCAGCAGCAGCCCGCCGCCGTACGACACCACGGACCCCCGCAGCGTTCCGCCGAACCGCCGTGTCGCACCCAGCCATTCGGTCCCGGCAAGCACTTCGCGCAGCAACGCGACCCGTACGGCATCCATGGCCGCATCCTGCCGCAACCTGCCACTCGTGACCGGGAGTTCACCACGAATTCGCCCAAGTTGGGCAGAAGTCCGCACCACTGACCCCACGAGCAACCACAGGAGGGAGCCCGACCATGACGGAGTCGAGCGCCGAGCCCAGCACCGGTACGGGCCCCGGGGCGAACACGGAGACGACCGCCGAGACCAGTGGGGATGCGGCTACGAGTGGCGAGCTGAGCGTTCCCTTCCGGTCCGGGCGCGAGGGCTACGCGAGCTTCCGGATCCCCGCCGTCGTCGCCACCGGAACCGGCACCCTGCTGGCCTTCTGCGAGGGCAGAGTCGGTTCCGCGCAGGACCACGGCGACATCGACATCGTGCTCAAGCGGTCGGTGGACGGCGGCCGTACCTGGGGCCCTCTCCAGGCCGTCGCCAAGAACGGCGTCAACCTCGCCGGCAACCCCGCGCCCGTCGTCCTCGACACCGGCCGCGTCCTGCTCGTCCACGTCCGCAGCGCGGCCTCCGCCTCGGAGGACGCCCTGCTGCGCGGCAAGGTGAAGGCGGCCGACGGGCGGCGCGTGTGGGTGCAGCACAGCGACGACGACGGGCTCACCTGGTCGGCCCCGAAGGAGATCACCGGGCAGGTGAAGAAGGCCGGTTGGCGGTGGTACGCCACCACGCCCGGGCACGCCCTCCAGCTCGGCTCCGGCCGGGTGCTGGTCCCCGGCAACCACACCCTGCCGCCCACGGGTACGGACAACGGCACCGAGGCGAAGTACAACAGCGGCCACTGCCTGCTCAGCGACGACCGCGGCGCGACCTGGTACCTCGGCTACCTCGACGAGAACACCAACGGCTATGTCAACGTCAACGAGACCACCGCGGCCGAACTCCCCGACGGCCGCGTCTACTTCAGCAGCCGCAACGACTCCCCCTCGCCCGGCAACCGCGCCGACGCCCATTCCCGCGACGGCGGCAGAACCCTGGTCAAGCCGTTCCGCCCGCAGGCCGGCCTCGTCACCCCCGTCGTCCAGGGCAGCCTCCTGCAGCTCCGCGACCCCGACCTGCTCCTGTACTCCGGGCCCGCGGATCCTGCGTTCCGCGCCCTGATGACCATCCGTGCCTCGGCCGACGGCGGCACCACCTGGCGGTCCGCGCACACGGTGGACGGGCTGCCCGCCGCGTACTCCGATCTCGTGCGCGTCGACGCCACGACCGTCGGACTCCTCTACGAGACGGGTGACTTCGGTGCCTACGAGACGATCACCTTCCGGCGCGTCCCGGTGACCGCGCTCGGGTGACCGCAGTCACCCGGGGAGCGCGGCCACCTGAGACGCACGGCCCCCACGCGCGCACGTAAAGTCGGCCCATGACCTCTACTGACAGTGCACAGAAGGCCCCCGCCAAGGACCCCTGGGACCTGCCCGACGTGTCCGGGCTCGTCGTCGGCGTACTCGGTGGCACCGGTCCGCAGGGCAAGGGCCTCGCCTACCGGCTCGCCAAGGCAGGGCAGAAGGTGATCATCGGCTCGCGCGCCGCGGACCGTGCGCGGAGCGCGGCCGAGGAGCTCGGCAACGGTGTGGAGGGAGCCGACAACGCGGAGACCGCGCGACGCAGCGACATCGTGATCGTCGCCGTGCCGTGGGAAGGTCACGGCAAGACCCTCGAATCGCTGCGCGAGGAGCTGACCGGAAAGCTCGTCGTCGACTGCGTGAACCCGCTCGGCTTCGACAAGAAGGGCGCCTACGCGCTGAAGCCGGAGGAGGGCAGCGCCGCCGAACAGGCCGCCGCCCTGCTGCCCGGCTCCCGGGTCACCGCGGCCTTCCACCACCTCTCCGCCGTGCTGCTCGCGGACCCGGAGATCGAGGAGATCGACACCGATGTGATGGTCCTCGGCGAGGAGCGGGCGGACGTCGAGATCGTCCAGGCCCTCGCGGGCCGTATCCCCGGTATGCGGGGCGTCTTCTCCGGCCGCCTGCGCAACGCCCACCAGGTCGAGGCCCTGGTCGCCAACCTGATCTCGGTGAACCGCCGCTACAAGGCACACGCGGGTCTGCGGGTGACGGACGTATAGGTCGCGTGGGGGACACTGGTCGAAAGCAGTGTCCCCCCGACAGGAGCCGACCCCATGCCCCGCCTCGCTCTCTACGCCCTCGCCGTCTGTGTCCTCTCCGTGGCCGCGGCCGTCGTCTCGTTCGTCCAGGGCAGCTGGCTGGGCATCGTGTGGGTGCTGATCGCGGGCCTGTCGTCGAACATGACCTGGTACTACGCGCGGCGCGGCCGGGCGTAGCAGCCGGTCGGGACTCCGGACAGGTCAGGAGTTCAGGCCGGTCAGGACTTCAGGCAGATGTCGTTGTTCTCCTGCCAGAAGCGGTAGAGCCACTGGCCGCAGTCCGCTTCACCCGGGCCGATGCCCAGGCCGCGCAGGACGGCATCGATGATGTCGAAGAACTCGCGGTTCACCGACGGGATCCACAGCACCGCGAACACCGCGAGCAGACCGAACGGCGCGAACGGCTCGACCTGCCGGCGGACGCCGTACGACAGCCAGGGCTCGATCACGCCGTAGCCGTCCAGGCCCGGGACCGGCAGGAAGTTCAGGATCGCGGCCGTGACCTGGAGCAGCGCGAGGAACGCCAGTGCGTAGCGGAAGGCGTCCGGGACTCCGTCCAGGGCGTGCAGCCAGAACGGCGCCGTGCACACGACGGCGAACAGGACGTTCGTCAGCGGGCCCGCCGCCGAGATCAGGCTGTGCTTCCAGCGGCCCTGGATCCGGTCCCGCTCGATGAAGACCGCCCCGCCGGGCAGACCGATTCCCCCCATGATCACGAAGATCACCGGCAGCACGATGCTCAGCAGGGCGTGGGTGTACTTCAGCGGGTTCAGGGTCAGATAGCCCTTGGCGCCGATCGAGATGTCGCCGCTGTGCAGGGCGGTGCGGGCGTGCGCGTACTCGTGGAGGCAGAGCGAGACGATCCAGGCGGCCGTCACGAACAGGAAGACCGCCATACCGGGCAGCTCGGCGAATCCGGTCCAGGTCGCCCAGCCGGTCACCGCCGTGACAGCCACGATCCCGACGAAGACGGGGCTGATCCTCCGGTCGCTGCGGCGGGTCGCGGCGGTGGTCATGGGGCTCCCTGGACTGGCTGGGCTGATGCAGGTGTGCTCGGGCCTGCCCGACCGTACCGGGCTCATGCCGAAAACGTCTCGCCATCGGGCATTGGTTCCGGGGAGGGTGGGGGGATGGGGGCGATGGCGGGCGTTCTCCGCGGACCGGCGGACGGAGCGCTGTGGTACCCCTTCGATACCCCCTTCGGTACCCGCTTCTCGGCCGGCGACGAGGTGAGCCCGGTCGCTCCCGCCGCACGGTCCGTACGATCCACCTGGTGCACCAGGACTTCGCGGGGACCGAGCCCGGCTCGCGCACCTGGGTACCGGTGCCCGCGTCGCGGTCGCCGGCGGCCGTGGACGGGAGCCCCCGGTGGTTCGGCGAGGGCCGGGCCGGAGCCCTCGCCGAACTCGACGTACCCGACCCCCGCACCTGACGTCACCGGAGACAATGGACCCCGTGCGCTATCGCATCCTCGGTACCACCCAGGCACTCCGCCCCGACGGCACGCCCGTCCCGGTCGGCGGCGCGCGGCTGCGTGCCCTGCTGACCGTCCTCGCGCTGCGGCCCGGACGGACCGTTTCGGCGGCCGTCCTGGTCGGCGAAGTGTGGGACGGCGACCCGCCCGCGGACGCGCCCGGCGCGCTGCAGGCGCTGGTCGGGCGGCTGCGCAGGGCGCTCGGGGTGGGCGCGGTGGAGTCGGTGGACGGCGGTTACCGGCTGGCGGCGTCCACCGACGACATCGACCTGCACCGGTTCGAGCGGCTGGCGGGCGAGGGCACCCGCGCCCTCGCCGACGGCGACGCCGCCAAGGCGGCCGTCGTCCTGGAGGACGCCCTCGCCCTGTGGCACGGCCCGGTCCTCGCCGACCTCCCGGACCGTGCCGCCGAGTCGGCCCGCTGGGAGACCCGCCGTCTCGACGTCCGCCGTGCCCGCCTAGCCTCGGCCCTCGCCCTCGGCCACGCCGAACAGGCCCTGCCCGAGCTCACCGCCCTCTGCGATCTGCACCCGCTCGACGAGCCGCTCCACGTCCTGCGGCTGCGGGCCCTCCGCGACGCGGGCCGGCCCGCCGAGGCCCTCGCCGCCTACGAGTCCGTACGCGCCCTCCTCGCCGACCGGCTGGGCTCGGACCCGGGTCCGGAGCTGCGTTCCCTGCACGCGGAACTGCTGGCCGGACCCCGGAACCGGTCAAGCGCCCACGGCTGGGCAGACGCGCGTTCCGGCACCGGAACACCCAGCTCCGCCGGGCCCGCCTCCGCCGAAGGCGCCCTCACCCCGGCCACGGACACCGCGGCCCCGGCCGAGGGCATCGGCGTCGGCACCGGCGGCGCCTCGGGCATCGGAGTGGCACGCGCGGGCGCCGAACACCTGGTCCCGGACGTCCGGCACCGGGCTCCGGACGCCGATCACACGGCCCTGGACGCCCCCGGACCCGCCGAAGGCGAAGCCGCCCTCCCGGGCCCGGCGGACACCATCCGTACCCGCCCCGCGTCACCGCCGCCCGGTAACCTCCGGGCCCGGCTCACGTCCTTCGTGGGGCGGGAGCCCGACATCGATGCCATCCGGGGCGATCTCGCGGGGGCCCGGCTCGTGACGTTGCTCGGGCCCGGTGGGGCGGGCAAGACACGGCTGTCCCAGGAGGTGGCCGAGGCTTTGGCCCCCACCCTGCGGGACGGGGTGTGGCTGGCCGAACTGGCACCGGTGGACGACCCGAAGGCCGTACCCGAAGCGGTGCTGACCGCCGTCGGCGCCCGCGAGACCGTGCTGCGCGGAGCCGGTGCCGAGGAGTTGCGGGCCGTGGCCGACCGGCACGACGACGCGCTCACCCGGCTCGCCGAACACTGCGCCAAGCGCCGGATGCTGATCGTCCTCGACAACTGCGAGCATGTGGTCGAAGCCGCCGCGCACCTCGCCGAGGCGCTGCTGGAGCGCTGTCCGGGACTGACCGTGCTCGCCACCAGCCGCGAACCCCTCGGCGTACCGGGGGAGTTGCTGCGTCCGGTGGATCCGCTTCCGGAGCCCGTCGCGCTGCGGCTGCTCGCCGACCGGGGAGCCGCCGCCCGGCCCGGTTTCCGCGTGGAGGACGACCATGAGGCTGCCGCGGAGATCTGCCGGCGCCTCGACGGCCTCCCGCTCGCCATCGAACTCGCCGCCGCCCGGCTGCGGATGCTCACCCCGCGCCAGATCGCCGACCGGCTCGACGACCGGTTCCGGTTGCTCACCTCGGGCAGTCGCACCGTGCTGCCCCGGCAGCAGACCCTGCGCGCCGTCGTCGACTGGTCCTGGGACCTGCTCGACGAGGTCGAACGGGACGCCCTGCGGCGGCTGTCCGTCTTCGCGGGCGGCTGCGACCTCGCCGCCGCCGAGGCCGTCTGCGGCGGGGCGGCGCTGGATGTCCTCGGCTCGCTCGTCGACAAGTCCCTTGTCGTCGCGGCCCCTTCGGGCGAGGGGGAGATGCGCTACCGGCTGCTGGAGACCGTCGCCGAGTACGCGGGGGAACGCCTCGACGAGTCCGGCGCCCGCCACACCACCGAGCGCGCCCACCTCACGTACTACCGCGAACTCGCGCGCACCACCGACCCCCTGCTGCGCGGTCCCGAACAGCGTTACGCGATCGACCTCATCGAGCGCGAGTACGAGAACCTGCGCACCGCCCTGCGGCACGCGGTCGCCGAACGCGACGAGCAGGAGGCGCTGTGCATGGTGCTCTCGCTGACCTGGTACTGGCAGATCCGCGACCAACGCCTCGACGCCCGCGCCTGGTCCCGCGAGGTGATGGCCCTCGGCCCCGACCCCTTCGCGCCGCCCGCGCGCCCGGCCGCCGCGCTGTACGAGCGCTGCACGGACTTCCCGCCGCCGATGCGCGAGGAGGTCCTCGAAGAGGCCCGGCGCGGTGTTCACCTCGTCCATCTCGCCTATATGGACATGGACATGGGGGCCTGGCAGACCCCGGAGGCGCAGGAGAAGCTCCGCATCATCGGCGCGACCTACGAGCCCGGCATGCCGCAGACCTGCCGTACTCCCGGCTACCTCTGGTTCTACGCCGTGCTGCTCACCGGCACGATGGAACGCTTCACCGAGGTGATCAACAAGACGGTCAGCACCTGCCGCGAACTCGGCTACGACTGGGAACTGGCCACTGCCCTCCAGATGCGCGCCAACATCCTCGCCAACCGCGCCGACATGGCGGGCGACGCCACGGTGGACGCCGACGAGGCACTGGAACTCTTCGTCCGCATCGGTGACGCGTGGGGCGCCGCCGAATCGCTCTCCGCGCGCGGCGAGGCCCATGAACGCAAGGGCGACTACCGGGCCGCCGCCGCGGACTACGCGGAAGCGGAGAAGTACGCCGAGCGGCTGGGTGCCCGCGCCCAGAGGGCGGTGCTCAACGTCCGGCTCGGCGGCATGTACATCGAGCTGGGGGACCCCGAGCGCGGTGAGCGGATGATCCGCGAGGTCCTGGCGACCGGACACGGTGCCCACAACGAGGCCATGCCGGCGGCCCATCTCTTCCTCGCGACCTGGCTCGGCCGCAGCGGCCGGGTCGCCGAGGGGCGCGAGCAGATACGGCTGCTCCGCCAGGACTTCGGGGCCGGTTCCTTCGTCGTCTTCGACGGGTTCATGCTCGGCATCGAGGCCTGGCTGGACGCGATCGACGGGCGGAGCGAAAGCGCCCTGGACAAGGCGCGCCTGGCGATGGCACGGTCCACCGACCGGCTGTCGCGGATGATCGCGCCGCACATGCCCTCCGCCCATCTGACCACGGCCGCCATCGCCCTCGCCGATCTGGACGGCGGCCGTCGCGCCCGTGACGCGGCCCGGCTGCTGGGCGCCGCGGACGCGCTGCTGCCACCGGGCCACTTCGCCGGTCCCATGGAGGCGGAGGTGCGCGCACAGGCCGAGACGGGCGTGCGGGCCCTGCTCGACGACGGGGTGTACGAGGCGGCATACGCGGAGGGCGGCGGCTTCTCCGAGGAGGAGGCCGCCGCCCTCATCTGAGGCGCGGACGCGCCCGGTGCGCGATGGTCCCGGTGCGCGGGACCCGGGCCGAACGTCAGCTCTTGGTACGGAACTTGTGAATGGCGACGGGTGCCATCACCACGGTCAGGGCCAACGACCAGCCCAGCGTCACCCACAGGCCGTGCGCGACCGGGCCGCCCACCATCAGCCCGCGCGCGGCGTCCGCCAGGGCGGAGAGCGGGTTGTACGCGGTGAAGTTCTGCAGCCAGCCCGGCATCGACTTGGTCGGCGCGAAGATGGACGATCCGAACTGGAGCGGCATCAGCACCAGGAAGCCCATCGCCTGTACGGACTGCGCGCTCTTCATGATCACGCCGAGGGTGAGGAACACCCACATCAGGGCCGAGCCGAACAGTGCGGACAGACCCACGGAGGCGAACAGGCCGGGCCAGTTGGTGATGTCGAAGCCGACCAGGACGCCGACGACCATGAGGACCGCGGTCGCGATGAGCATCCGCATCACTTCCACCGCGATCTTGGCGAACAGCACCGAGCCGCGCCCGATCGGCAGGGACCGGAACCGGTCCATGACACCGGAGTTGAAGTCGGTGTTGAAGCCGGTGCCCACTCCCTGGGCCATGTTCATGCCCATCATGGCCATCAGGCCGGGCACCACGTACTGCACGTACGCCTGCTGGCCGCCACCGAGCGACTGCCCGATGGAGCCGCCGAAGACGTAGACGAACAGCAGCGTGAAGATGACCGGGAACAGGATGGCGTCGAACATCGACTCCGGGTCCTGGCGGATCCACAGCAGGTTGCGGCGGATCAGCGCGCCGGTGTGGCGCAGATGGGAGCGCAGCGGGATCGGCGCGTCGGAGACGACGTCGGGCGGGGTGACGGTGGCGGCGCTCATACGGCGACCTCCTCGCGGGAGTTGGCAGGCATGGCGTCCTGCGGGGCACTGGCCTTGTGGCCGGTGAGGGAGAGGAACACCTCGTCCAGACTGGGCAGTTCGGTGGAGATGGAGGCGATCGTGATGCCGCGCGCGGTGACCGCGCCGACCACGGCGGTGAGTTGCTCGTCGCTGAGGATCGGGACCAGCACGCTGCCGGTCTCGCTGTCCACGATCGTCGTGGCGAGGCCGGTGAGCCCCAGGTCGTCGAACATGGCGGCCAGCGGGCGCAGTTGCAGCGGGTCGACCGGGCGGATCCGCAGCGTCCGGCCGCCGACGCGCGCCTTCAGCTCGTCGACCCGGCCGTTCGCGATGACCTTGCCGCGGTCGATGACCGTCAGCTCGGAGGCCAGTTGCTCGGCCTCCTCCATGTACTGGGTGGTGAGCAGCACGGTGACGCCGTCGGCGACCATGCGCTTGACCTCCTGCCACACCTCGTTGCGGGTGCGCGGGTCGAGGCCGGTCGTCGGCTCGTCCAGGTACAGCACGGCCGGGCTGCCGATCATCGAGGCGGCGAGGTCGAGCCGGCGGCGCATACCGCCGGAGTACGTCGACGCGGGGCGCTTGGCGGCTTCGGTGAGGGAGAAGCGCTCCAGGAGCTCGTCGGCCCGCCGGCGGGCGTCCTTGCGGGGCAGGTCGAGCAGCCGGCCGATCATGTAGAGGTTCTCCCAGCCGGGGAGCTTCTCGTCGACCGAGGCGTACTGGCCGGTGAGCCCTATCACCCGGCGCAGCTGCCGGGGCTGCTTCAGCACGTCGTATCCGGCGACCGTGGCCTGGCCGGAGTCAGGGGTGATGAGGGTGGACAGGCAGCGGACGAGGGTGGTCTTGCCGGCGCCGTTGGGACCCAGTACACCGAGGACGGTGCCCTCGCGCACATCCAGGTCGACACCGTCCAGCGCCTTGGTCTCGCCGTAGTGCTTGACCAGCCCCCGTACGCTGACGGCGCTGCGGCCGGTCGCAGCTTGCCGGGGCGTCTTGTCGATTCGCGTCATGTCCGTCAAGGTGTCAGCCGCCACCGACAAACGACCGACAGGATGCCTACAGGTTCCGACCGTTACCGATAGGTCGCCGACAGTCGACCGACAGGACGCGGAGAGGGGGCGGAAAGGCGACAACCCGCCGACGGGGGAAGATCGGCGGGTTGCCTTGGTGCCGCAGTGGCTCGGGGGCCCCGGTGGGCCTCGGTGGGCCTAGTGGACGGAGTGCTCGTCCAGCGGGAACGTCCCGCCGACCACGTCCTCGGCGAACTCCTTCGCCGCGTCGCCCATGACGCGGCGCAGGTCGGCGTACTGCTTGACGAACTTCGGCACCTTGCCGCCGGTCAGGCCGAGCATGTCGGTCCACACCAGGACCTGCGCGTCGGTCTCGGGACCCGCGCCGATGCCGACGGTCGGGATGTGCAGGGTGCGTGTGACCTCGCCGGCGAGCTCCGCCGGGACCAGTTCGAGGACGACGGCGAAGGCGCCCGCGTCCTGGACCGCCTTGGCGTCCCGCAGCAACTGGTGCGCGGCCTCCTCGCCCCGGCCCTGCACGCGGTAGCCCATGGAGTTCACGGACTGCGGGGTCAGGCCGATGTGGGCCATCACCGGGATGCCGGACTCGACCAGCAGCTCGATCTGACGGTGCGAGCGCTCGCCGCCCTCCAGCTTCACCGCTCCCACCCCGGCCTCCTTGACCAGGCGGGTCGCCGAGCGCAGCGCCTGCACCGGACCCTCCTGGTAGGACCCGAAGGGCAGGTCGCCGACGATCAGGGCGCGACTGGTGCCCCGTACGACCGCGGCGGACAGCATGGTCATCTCGTCCATGGTGACGGGGACGGTCGTCTCGTACCCCAGGTGGCAGTTGCCCGCCGAATCGCCGACGAGCATGACCGGGATGCCGGCCTCGTCGAAGACGGACGCGGTCATCGCGTCGTAGGCGGTGAGCATGGGCCACTTCTCGCCGCGCTCCTTGGCGGCGGTGATGTCGCGCACCGTGATACGGCGAGTGCTCTTGCCCCCGTACAGCGCCTTGTCGGCGGTGGCCTTGAGGGCACCCTCCGCAGGCTGCTTCGGGGCAGCCGAAAGCTGCGTCATCGCAACGGCTCCTTCTGTCATCTCGAGGCACCCTGACGGCGTCCCCGGATCACCTCCATGGTGGCATCTCGTGCCACGCGGGGCTAGACCGGGCCCGGGGACCTCCGTGTCGCTCTCGCCACGCCCGCCCAGCCCGGCCGGCCGTCTCCGACCGGAGACCTGGGTCTCTTCGTAAGTTCTGTGTAAAGCCTTTCCAATACGATACGGTGCCGTATCGTATTGGTCCTAGGGTGTTCGTCATGACAACTTCCGCTCCTCCGCCCGATCGACGCGTGCCCGAGGCGGTGCACCGGCGCCGCTGGGCGATCCTCGGCGCGCTCATGCTGAGCCTGCTCATCGTGGTGCTCGACAACTCCATCCTGAACGTCGCGATCAAGACGATCTCGACCCCGGCGCCCACCGGCCTCGGCGCCACGCAGGGTGAGCTGGAGTGGGCCATCAACGCCTACACCCTGGTCTTCGCCGGGCTTCTGTTCACCGCGGGCCTCCTCGGTGACCGGCTCGGTCGCAAGAAGGTGCTGCTCGGCGGTCTCGCCGTGTTCGGCCTCGGGTCGGCGCTGGCCGCCGAGTCCGGCTCGCCGGTCCAGCTCATCGTGTTCCGCGCGCTGATGGGTCTCGGCGCCGCCTTCGTCATGCCCGCCACCCTGGCCGTCCTGATGAACGTCTTCGAGCGCGACGAGCAGCCCAAGGCCATCGGCATCTGGGCCGGCGGCGTCGGCCTCGCCATCGCGATCGGCCCGATCACCGGCGGTGTCCTGCTCGACCACTTCTGGTGGGGCTCGGTGTTCCTCATCAATGTGCCGATCGTGCTGCTCGCGATAGCCCTGATGATCTGGCTGGTCCCGGACTCGCGCGACCCGAACCCGGGCCGCCTCGACCCGGGCGGTGTCGTCCTCTCCATCATCGGCCTCGTCCTGCTCGTCTACGGCATCATCAAGGGCGGCCAGCTAGCCGACTTCACCGACCCGCGGGTCCTCGCGACCATCGGCGCGGGACTCGTGGTCCTCATCGGTTTCGTCATGTTCGAGAAGCGCAGCGACCACCCGTCCATCGATGTGACGTACTTCAAGAACAAGGTCTTCTCGGCGGCGATGTCGGCCATCGCGCTGGTCTTCTTCGCACTGATGGGCGTGACCTTCTTCTCGGTCTTCTACACGCAGAGCGTCCGCGGCTACTCGCCGCTGCAGACCGGCCTGTTGATGCTGCCGCTGGCCGTGGCCCAGATCATCTTCGCGCCGCGCGCCCGGCTGGTCGTCGACCGCTTCGGAAACCGCGCCACCTGCACGGCGGGCCTGGTGATCATCGCCGCGACGCTGGCCGCGTTCGCCACGCTGGAGGCGGACACGCCGATCTGGCTTCTCGAGGTCATCTTCTTCCTGATGGGCACCGGCATGGCGCACATCATGACCCCGACCAGCGTCGTCATCATGCAGGCGCTGCCGCGCGAGAAGGCCGGCTCCGCGTCCGCGCTCAGCAACACCTTCCGCCAGGTCGGCGGTGCCCTCGGCATCGCGGTCCTCGGTTCCGTGCTCTCCACGGCCTACCGCAACGGCATCGAGGACAAGCTCGGCCTCGTCCCGGCGCCCCTGCGGCACACCGCGGGCGAGTCCATCGAGGCCACCCTCGGGGTCGCCGCCAAGCTCGGCCCGCAGGGCAAGGCACTGATCGACCCGGCGAACGACGCCTTCCTGCACGCCATGCACGTCACCGCCCTGTGCGGCGCGGGTGTCGCGGTCATCGGCGCGGTGGTCGTCGCCCTGTTCCTGCCCGGCCGTCCGGCGGCCCCGCGCGAGGGCAAGGACGAGGCCGAGCTGGTGACGGCGGACCTCGGACAGGACTGACAGTGCCGTTCGGGACCGTGGGCACCCCTCACCGGGTGCCCACCGTCGCCGTACACCAGGGAGAATGACACCAGGTCGACGATGAGAACGGAGTTCGACGTGAGCCTCGCGGACAGCCGAGACAGGCAGGGGTGCCCCGCCCGGGGCCGCCCCCGGAGCGAGGCTGTGGAGCGCGCCATCATCGAGGGCGTCATGGAACTCCTGGAGGAAGGAGTTCCGCTCGCGGACATCTCCATCGAGCGTCTCGCCCGCACCGTCGGCGTCGGCAAGGCGACGATCTACCGCCGCTGGAGCGGCAAGGACGAGTTGTTCGTCGACGTGCTGCGCGCCGCCGAGCCCGCGGATCCCGAACTCCCCGGCGTCTCCATGCGCGACGACCTCGTCGTCCTGCTGGAGTCGCTTCGCCGGCGCGGCCTGGTCAGCCGCTCCTCGGCGATCCTGCACAACGTGCACGCGCAGATGAAGAGCAGCCCCAAACTGTGGGCCGCGTACGACGCCATGGTCATCGCCCCGAGGCGCCAGCTGGGCTACGAGGTGCTGCGCCGCGGACAGGAGAACGGCGAACTCCGCGACGACGTCGACATCGAGCTGCTCAACGACATGTTCGTCGGCCCGATGCTCGTCCGGAGCGTCATGCGCCCGGACACCGAGCTTCCCGAGGGTCTCGCCGAACGGATCGTCGACACGCTGCTGGAGGGCCTGCGCCCCGCCCGGCCGTGACGCGCCCGGTTTCTGACGGGTCGAATGTGCGTGTTTCGTCACAGAGGGCGCATCACGGGCCCGTACGTGGAACTCCGGGCGGGAAGTTGAACGTCCCCTTGCCTGTACGGCCGTCACGGACGGCGAGAACGACACCGAACATCCCCTAGGGTCGTAGTCGAGGGGCAGACGGTGCGCACGGCATTTTGTGAGGCGACGGTATGGCGCAGGCGTATATGACGGAGACGGGCAGCGGCGGCCAGGAGCCGGACCGCAGAGAGCCCCGGCTTCGACGCCTGCTCGACGGCTGGCGCGGCGACCGCGGCATCTGGCGGCGCGGGCTGATCCTCGCCGCGATCGCGCTCCTGCTCGCCCTGGTGATGCTGACGCACGCGCAGATCCCGAACCGGATCGGCAACCTCGGCAGCCTCACCGAGACGTTCCTGCCGTGGCTCGGGGTGTTCATCCCGGTCCTGCTGGTCCTCGCCTTCGTGCGGAAGTCCGCCAGTGCCCTGATCGCCGTGCTGCTGACGGGCGTGGTCTGGCTGAACCTCTTCGGCGGACTGCTCACCGACAAGACCGGTGCCGGCGGCGACCTGACGGTGGCCACCCACAACGTCAACGCCGACAACCCGGACCCCTCCGGCACCGCCCGTGACGTGGCCGCCTCCGGTGCCGACGTGCTGGCGCTGGAGGAGCTGACGGCCTCGGCCGTGCCGGTGTACGAGAAGGCGCTCGCGTCGACGTACAAGTACCACTCGGTGCAGGGCACCGTCGGGCTGTGGAGCAAGTACCCGCTCAGTGCGGCCCGGCCGGTGGACATCAAGCTCGGCTGGACGCGCGCCATGCGGGCGACCGTGACGGCGCCGGCCGGCCGGGTCGCGGTGTACGTGGCCCATCTGCCCTCGGTGCGGGTGAAGATGGAGGCCGGGTTCACCGCCCGGCAGCGCGACAAGAGCGCGGACGCGCTGGGCGAGGCGATCGCCGGCGAGCCCGTGAAGCAGGTCGTCCTGCTCGGTGACCTCAACGGCACGATGAACGACCGGGCGCTCAACGCCGTCACCGCGCAGATGCGCTCCACGCAGGGCGCGGCGGGAACCGGCTTCGGGTTCAGCTGGCCGGCGTCGTTCCCGATGGCCCGCATCGACCAGATCATGGTCAGGGACATCGAGCCGGTGACCTCGTGGACCCTGCCCGAGACCGGCAGCGACCACCTCCCGGTCGCGGCGCGCGTCAAGCTGGACGCAACCGCTTCTTAACCCTCTGGAACACCTCCCGGAATACTCTGCCGGGCAGGATTTGTTCAGCGACTGAACTTAATGTTTGGATCGACCCGTGACCCGCGCACATCGCTGTGCGCGGGCGCGTCCGTGCGCACCCCCGTATCCCGCGTGCCGCCGGCGCCCGCACGCGGCCCCGCTCGTCCCCGCTCCTTGGAAAGGCCTCTCATGCCTCTGGCCCTGCTCGCCCTCGCCGTGGGCGCCTTCGGCATCGGCACCACCGAGTTCGCCATGATGGGCCTGCTGCCCGACGTCGCGGACGACCTGCACATATCGATCCCGACCGCCGGACACCTGGTCTCCGCGTACGCGCTCGGCGTCGTCATCGGCGCTCCGCTGCTCGCCGCGGCCACCGCCCGGATGTCCCGCCGCAAGGTCCTCATCGCCCTGATGGGCCTCTTCGTGGCGGGCAACGCGCTCTCCGCCTTCGCCCCCGACCACCACTGGCTGCTCGCCGCCCGCTTCCTGAGCGGTCTGCCGCACGGTGCCTTCTTCGGCGTCGGCGCCGTCGTCGCCACCGGCCTGGTCGCCCCCGAGCGCAAGGCCCGCTCCGTGTCGCTGATGTTCCTCGGACTGACCGTCGCGAACATCGCCGGTGTCCCGGTCGCCACGCTCGTGGGACAGCACCTGGGCTGGCGGGCCGCCTTCCTCGGGGTGAGCGTGATCGGCGTGGCCGCCATCGCCTCGCTGCTCCTGCTGATCCCGCACGCCCCCGCGCACACCTCCTCCGGCGGTCTGCGCGGCGAGCTCGCCACCCTGCGCTCGCTGCCCGTCTGGCTCGCCCTCGGGACGACGGTCGCGGGCTTCGGGGCGCTCTTCTCCGCGTACAGCTACGTCACGCCCATGCTCACGGACGCCGCCGGATACGCCGAGGGCAGCGTGACGCTGCTGCTGGCGCTCTTCGGGGTCGGCGCGACGGCGGGCAACCTGCTCGGCGGCCGCCTCGCGGACCACTCCCTGCGCGGGACCCTCTTCGGCGGCCTGGTGTCCCTCGTCGCCGTCCTCGCGCTCTTCCCTGTCCTCATGGGCGCCCAGTGGAGCGCCGCCGTCGCGGTCACCCTCCTCGGCACGGCCGCCTTCGTCACCGGCTCACCCCTCCAGCTGATGGTCATGGAGAAGGCCTCCGCCGCGCCCTCCCTCGCGTCCTCCGCCAACCAGGCCGCGTTCAACCTCGCCAACGCGGGCGGCGCGTGGATCGGCGGGCTCGCCCTGGCGGCGGGCTTCGGCGCCACCTCCCCGGCGCTCGCCGGAGCCGCCCTCGCCGTGCTCGGCCTGGCCGTCGCCGGAGCCGCGTACGCCATCGACCGCCGCCGCGCCGCCGCCGGCGCGAGTGCCTCCGGCCGCCTCGTCGCCGCGCACGTGCCCGCGCGGGTGGAGCACGCGCACCACTGAGGCGGTGCGCCGACACGGCTCACGAGGCGGCGCCCGAAGCCTGCGCCGGCTCGTGAGTGGGCAGCCCCACACCCCATTGCGTCGCTCTGACGATTACACTGGATCCGTGCCTCAACTACGCCTCGCCCTGAATCAGATCGACTCGACCGTCGGTGATCTCGCCGGCAACGCCGAGGCGGTCGTCCGCTGGACCCGGCACTCCGCCGAGCAGGGAGCGCATCTGGTCGCGTTCCCCGAGATGGTGCTGACCGGCTACCCCGTCGAGGACCTGGCCCTGCGGTCGTCCTTCGTCGAGGCCTCCCGCACGGCCCTGCGCGACCTGGCCGCGCGACTGGCCGACGAGGGCTTCGGGGAACTGCCGGTGGTCCTCGGCTACCTCGACCGGTCCGAGACCGCGCAGCCGAAGTACGGCCAGCCGGCCGGCGCCCCGCGGAACGCCGCGGCCGTGCTGCACCGGGGCGAGGTGGCGCTGACGTTCGCCAAGCACCACCTCCCGAACTACGGCGTGTTCGACGAGTTCCGGTACTTCGTGCCCGGCGACACCATGCCCGTCGTGCGCGTCCACGGCATCGATGTCGCCCTCGCGATCTGCGAGGACCTCTGGCAGGACGGCGGCCGCGTCCCGGCGGCCCGCTCCGCCGGGGCCGGACTGCTGCTGTCGATCAACGCCTCCCCGTACGAGCGCGACAAGGACGACACCCGCCTGGAACTGGTCCGCAAGCGGGCACAGGAGGCCGGGTGCACCACCGCCTACCTCGCCATGATCGGCGGCCAGGACGAGCTGGTCTTCGACGGCGACTCGATCGTCGTCGACCGCGACGGCGAAGTCGTCGCCCGCGCGCCGCAGTTCGCCGAGGGCTGCGTCGTCCTTGACCTGGACCTCCCGGCGGGGGCCGCCGAGCCGGCCACCGGCATCGTCGACGACGGACTGCGCATCGAGCGGCTCGTCCTCTCCGAGGAGCCGCTGCCCGCGTACGAGCCGGAGCTCGCCGGAGGATACGCCGAACGGCTCGACGACGACGAGGAGATCTACTCGGCGCTCGTCGTCGGCCTGCGGGCGTACGCGGCGAAGAACGGTTTCCGGTCCGTGCTCATCGGCCTGTCCGGCGGCATCGACTCGGCGCTGGTGGCCGCCATCGCCTGCGACGCGCTGGGCGCCCAGAACGTGTACGGCGTCTCCATGCCGTCGAAGTACTCCTCGGACCACTCCCGGGGCGACGCCGCCGAGCTGGCGCGGCGGACGGGCCTCAACTTCCGTACGGTGTCGATCGAGCCGATGTTCGACGCGTACATGTCGTCGGTGGGGCTGACCGGTCTCGCCGAGGAGAACCTCCAGTCCCGGCTGCGCGGCACCCTGCTCATGGCGCTCTCCAACCAGGAGGGCCACATCGTGCTGGCCCCCGGCAACAAGTCCGAGCTGGCGGTGGGGTATTCGACGCTGTACGGCGACTCGGTGGGCGCGTACGGGCCGATCAAGGACGTGTACAAGACGTCGATCTTCCGCCTCGCCGAGTGGCGCAACCGCTCGGCCGCCGAGCGGGGCCAGACCCCGCCGATCCCCGAGGCGTCCATCACCAAGCCGCCGAGCGCCGAGCTGCGTCCCGGGCAGGTCGACACCGACTCCCTGCCCGACTATCCCGTCCTCGACGCGATCCTCGAACGCTATGTGGACCGGGACGAGGGTGCCGACACCATCGTCGCCGCCGGCTTCGACCGCGATCTGGTCGTGAAGACGCTCCGGATGGTCGACACCGCGGAGTACAAGCGCCGGCAGTACCCGCCGGGCACCAAGATCTCCGCCAAGGGCTTCGGCAAGGACCGTCGCCTGCCCATCACCAACCGCTGGCGCGAACACGCCTGACGGTGATCGTCGGGCGCCGGCCGCGAGGCCCTTCCGGCGCCCGGACAGACGTACGCCCGCCCCCCGACCGACCGGGGAGCGGGCGTACTCGTGCTGACGGGTCGCGTCAGCGGCGGCTGTACGAGTCGACGTAGCCCGGGGCGGGGGAGCCCACACCGGTGACGTCGTCATAGCCCTTCACGGCCTTCAAGGAGCTGTCCTTGCCGAGGCTGCGGACGGAGGTGAGGACACCGTCCGCGGCGTCGAAGCCGTTCGCGAAGTCGACACGCGCCACGGCGAGTCCGGAGCCCGTGGGCTTGTCCGTGACGTCGTGGTACGCCTTCGAGCCGATCTTGGAGTAGATCGACGGGTTGGCGAAACCGATCGCCTTGCCGCCGCGCGCCTCCTGGGCGAGCGCCTGGACGGCCGCGATCACCGGCGCGGCGAGCGAGGTGCCGCCGATCCGGTACTCGCTGTACTGCTCCGTCCCGTCCGGGAAGGTCTGCGTCTGGCCGACCTTGAAACCGGTGTTGGGGTCGGCGATCGCCGCGATGTCCGGGACGACCCGGTTGCCCGCGGCGTTGTTGGCCTTGGCCAGCGCGTTCGGGACGACACCCTTCTGGTAGAAGGGCTCCGCCACCGTCTTGCTGGTGCCGCCGCCCGCTCCCGAGGTGAACGCGCCCGGGAACCCGGTCCAGCTCTTGCCGTCCTCGGACAGCGAGGCCTTCTCAGTGCCCCAGCCGGTCTCCCACAGGTACTTGTCGCCCTTGCCGACCGCCAGCGAGGTGCCGCCGACCGCCGTCACCCATGCCGAGTTGGCCGGGGTGTCGACCTGCTTCGTCCCGGTGTTGGCGACCTCGTCGCCGTTGTCGCCGGAGGAGAAGTAGAAGCCGATGCCCTCGACCGCGCCGAACTGGAAGACCTGGTCGTAGGCCGCCGCGAGGTCCGGGGTCTGGTTGGCCTCGATGTCGCCCCACGAGTTGGAGACGATGTCGGCCAGGTGCCCGTCGACGATCTTGTTGAGCGAGTCGAGCAGATCGTCGTCGTAGCAGGAGGCGGCACCCACGTAAGTGATGCTCGCGCCCGGCGCGACCGCGTGCACGGCCTCGACGTCGAGGGTCTCCTCGCCGTACCAGCCGGCCGCCCCGCACTCCTCGGTCTTCGTGTACGTCGCGGGCAGCACCTGACGGAGCTGACCGCTGGTGTACCTGGCATCGCCGTGCTTCGCGGCGTAGGTGGCCGCGTCGAAGGCGATGGTCGGCGAGGCGTACGCGTCGGTGATGGCGACCCGCACGTTCTTGCCGGTGCGCTTGCCCGCGCCGTAGGCGGCGCGCAACTGCTTGCCCGTGTACCCCTTGACCGCGTACGGGATCTTCTTTCCGTTCGCAGTCGGCAGGGTGCTCGCGACGTTCGAGCCGTAGTACGAGGAGAACGGCCCGGAGTTCTTGAACACCGCGTCCGGAGGCGGCAGTTGATCGGCGTGCGTCGCCTTGTGCGGGGCGTTGTCCAGGCCGGTGACGGTCAGGACGGCGCCGTTCAGGGCGGCGGGCGCGGAGGCCGTCTTCGACGGCGCCCGGTAGGTCTTCTTGCCCTTGCTGTAGTTGTGCAGCTGCGTGCCGAACGCCTTCTCGGCGGCGGCCACGTCACCGGTCACGGAGACGTAGTGCTGCGTCGTCCCGGTGACCTTCAGACCCGCCGACTTCAGCCACGAGGCCACGGCCGTGACCTGGGCCTTGGTGGCGCCGAAACGTGCCTGCGCCTTCTTGGCGCTGAGGTATTTCCCGTACGAAGCCGAGTGCGGGTCGGACACGGACCTGGCGTACGCGGCCAGTCCCTTGGCGTCCCGTCCGGCGAGGTACACCCGGGCCGAGACCTGGGAGCTGTCGGACGCCGCTCCCTTGTCCGCTTTGGCCGTCGCCCACGCGGGCCTGGTGCCCGCGAGGGTGTCCCGGCTCGGGCCGTCCGCGGCGTGGGCCGCGGGTATGCCGAGCGCCAGCGCACCGGCGAGCAGAGGCAGTGTCGCCGCCATGCTCACTCCGGCGCGCACGGTGGCGCGGTTGGATCTCATAGAGCCCCCTGCGATGCGGTTCGTCGCATGTAGTGGTTGGTCGGTGATCCACGCGAGACCCTCGGGCCCCACCAGGGCGGGAGGAATGGATCACGGATGGGGGTCACTCTTTCGGTGAACCGTTCATGCCAGGGGAATGAACAAGCCAAGGAAAGCCCAAGTGGCGTCGTTCGGCGATCATTTGGGATGGTTTGAAGTGGGTCGTTGCCCACAATCGAGGGTTTTCCCTCTATCTCGTCCCGGGCTCTGTAAAGAGGTGCCCGACTTCTGTAGGCGGATCGAGTCCCCAGGGCGTGTTGCCGGTGTGAAGCAGCTGGTGTTCGAGGCAGCTGGAGTTCGAGGGGTTCTGCCGCCCACGCCCAGCTCTTCATCGGCTGCCTGAACCGGGCTCAGCTCGCCGTCACCCGGGGACGGCCCGGCTCGGGGGAGCCGCTCGTACCGACCGGCGTCCACCTGACATGCGGTACGGAGTGGTGCGGCTGACCACACGGCGGCGGAGGGGGCGGCGGCGGGGGCGGGGGTGAACGGTCCGGGGCGCCGCCCCGGACCGTTCCACGTACCCGGCACCGCCGCCCACCCCGGACAGGTCCTAGTCGCCCGCCTTCGCGCCCCGTTCCTCGAGCATGTCCGCCATCAGCCTGATCTCCGACTGCTGCGCGTCGACCATGCCCTGCGCGAGCCGCTTCTCCACGCCGACGGTGCACTTGGCGGCACAGCCCTCGGCCATGTGGATGCCGCCCTTGTGGTGGGCGGTCATCAGCTGGAGATAGAAGACCTCGGCCCGCTTCCCGTCGAGCGTGCCGAGCCGCTTCATCTCGCTGTTGGTGGCCATGCCCGGCATCAGCGAGCCGTCCTTGCCGGACGCCATGTCCCCCATGCCCATCCAGGTCATCGGCGCGTCCGAGGACACCTTCGGCAGCTCCCACAGGTCGAGCCAGCCGAGCAGCATGCCGCGCTGATTGGCCTGCGTCTGGGCGATGTCGTACGCGAGACGCCGTACCTCCACGTCCTTGGTGCGGTCACGCACGATGTACGACATCTCGACGGCCTGCTGGTGGTGGACCGCCATGTCCCGCGCGAAGCCCGCGTCCGCCGAGTCGGCGGCGGGTACCCGCGTCCCGGAGTCGTCGCCGTCGGCGACCGCGTAGGTGATCGCCCCGGCCGCGACGAGCACGGTCGCCGCGGCGCCCGCGATCCAGCCGACCTGCCTCACTGGGCCAGACCGTTGGTGCAGGCCGCGCCCGGTTCGGGCGTCTGCTTGCCCTGAACGAACTCGGAGAGGAACGCGTCGACGCTCTTGTCGCCCGCGCCGGTCACCGTGCGCTGCTTGCCCCAGGCGCTCAGCATGATCGGGGCCTTCTGGTCATCGACCGGGCTCATCAGCGTGTACGGGGTCTTCTTGACCTTCGCCGCGAGCGCCTTCACATCGGCGTCCGACGCCTTGCTGTTGTACGTGATCCAGACCGCGCCGTGCTCCAGGGAGTGCACGGCGTTCATGTTGTTGACCGCCTTGGCGTAGACGTCGCCGTTGCAGTTCATCCAGACCTGGTTGTGGTCACCGCCGACCGGCGGCTCCATCGGGTAGGTCACGGTCTTCGTGACGTGGTTGCGCGCCAGCGTGCCCTTCCAGGTCTTCACGCCGTCCGCGCCCGTGACGAAGTGCCCCGACGCCGCCTTCGAGTCGCTCGCCGTGTCCTTCTTGTCCGACTGCGACCGGACGAGTACGACTCCACCGGCGACGAGTCCGGCGACGACGACCGTGCTCGCCGCGATCACGAGGATCCGGTTGCGCCGCTCACGATTGCGCTCGACGCGGCGCAGCTCTTCGATGCGCGCCTGGCGCGAGGCGGTGCTGGTGTTCTTGGCGGAACCCATGGTGAGTCCTTATGAGGATGGGACGGTCGGGTTCGCCGATCGTAATCGGGAAGGGAGGGGCGTAGGCACGGAGGGCACGGGATTGGCCGAAGAAAGGGCGGGTGGGGAGGGGCAGGGGCGCGCGGCGACGGCGGAGGGATGCGGGACGGGGACCGGAGGGAAAATTTGAACCTGAGATGCGCATTACCTACGCTGTCGGGCATGCGGTTGTTGCGATCCACCGACCTGGCCCTGCGCGTCCTGATGCGACTGGCCGTCGTCGGCGACTCGACGCCCACCACGCGCGAGGTCGCGGCCGGCATGAGTGTCCCCTACACGCACGCCGCCAAGGTCGTCGCGGAGCTCCAGCACCTCGGGCTGCTCGACGCCCGGCGCGGCAGGGGAGGCGGTCTCGCGCTCACCGAGAAGGGGCGCGTCGCGTCCGTCGGCGCGATCGTGCGCGTCTTCGAAGGGGACGGCGAGGTCGTCGAATGCGAGGGGGACGCACCGTGCCCGCTCGCCTCCGCGTGCCGGCTGCGGGGTGCCCTGCGGCGCGCCCAGGAGGCCTTCTACGCCTCGCTGGACCCGCTGACCATCGCCGACGTCGTCGCCGAGCCGACGGGGCCCTTGCTGCTGGGCATCAGCCGGAGACCGTAGCCTGGCCCGGTGGCCCGGTGGCCCGGTGGCCCGGTGGCCCGGTGGCCCGGTGGCCCGGTGGCCCGGTGGCCCGGTGGCCCGATGGCCGTACCTGGTGCCCGTCTGTTCCCGCCCTTTGGCTGTTTCCGCGGCCTGGCCGTTCCCGCCGCCCGGCGACCCCTCGTCGGGCTCCGCCTCCGTGCCCGGCCGGGCGCAGGGCCTTGTGGGACTCAGGGCCCTGCGGGGCTCCGTGCTCTGCCGTGCCGGGCGTCCGACGATCTGCGGGGGCGTTGCCGGCCCCCCCGCTTCCGCGACTGGATCCGCCGGATCTGCTGGACACGCCCTAGTCCTGGGCGAGCCAGAGGTCCGGACCGAACACCTCGTAGTGGATGTCGGCGGCCGGTACGCCCTTCCCGAGGAGCTGGGTCCGTACAGCGCGCATGAAGGGCAGCGGACCGCACAGGTAGGCCTGTGTGCCCGGCCGCACGGTCACTCCGGAGAGGTCGACCAGACCGGTCCGGCCGGCGGGGTGGCCCGGCTCCGGGTGCTCGTACCAGAAGTGGGTCTCCGCGTCGGCGAGTTTGCCCGCGAACGCCCCGTGGTCGGCGCGCAGCGCGTGTTCGGCGGGGGAGCGGTCGGCGTGCACGACGGTGACGGGCGCCTTGTGACCGGTGACCACCAGCTGTTCCAGCATGGCGATCATCGGGGTGACGCCGATGCCCGCGGAGACGAGAAGGACGGGGGCGTCCGTGTCGTCGAGGACCAGGTCGCCGTACGGCGCGGAGACCTCGAGGACGCTGCCCTCGTGGACGTGCACGTGCAGATGGTCGGAGACCTCGCCCCCGGGGCTCGCCGCGGCGCCGGGGTTCTCCTCCGCGGGCACCCGCTTGACACTGATCTGGCGTACCGGTGAACCGGGCGCGCTGGAGAGGCTGTACTGACGTATCTGGCGGGCGCCGTCCGGGAGCCGGACGCCGACCGAGACGTACTGGCCCGCCCGGAAGTCCGGGAGGGGGCCGCCGTCGGCCGGACGGATCCGGAAGGTGGCGACGTCGGCGGTCTCCTCGACGCGCTCGGTGACCACCCAGGGGTGCAGGGCCCCGTCGTCCGCCCGCTCTTCGTACAGGCGCTTCTCGATGGCGATCAGGGCGTTCGCCATGAGCCAGTAGACCTCGTCCCAGGCGGCGGCGACCTCCGCGGTGACCGCGTCGCCCAGCACCTCGACGATGGCGGCGAAGAGATGCTCGTGCACGACCTTGTACTGATCGGGCGCGACCCCCAGGGAGCCGTGCTTGTGCGCGATGCGGTTCAGCATCGCGTCGGGCCGCTCGTCGGGGTGCTCGACCAGGTGGGTGGCGAAGGCGGCGATGGATCCCGCCAGGGCCTGACGCTGAGTGCCCGCGGCCTGGTTGCCGCGGTTGAACAGGTCACGGAGCAGCTCGGGGTGGGCGGTGAACAGCCCGGAGTAGAAGCGCTCGGTGATCTCGCCGATGGCGGCGCCGACGACGGGGAGAGTGGCGCGCACGGTCGAGGCGGACGGTTCGGACAGCATCAGGACTCCTCAAAGCCAGGGCGGAAACGGTGGGTTGCGGCCCCCTTGTACGCACCGCACAGTAGTAAAACTTGCATCTGAGATGCAAATTAAAGGCCGTGGGGCGAGAGAGTGAGGGTCGGCTATTACGGGGGCGGGCGTGAGCAGGCAGTATGTGCAGCAGAGCAGGACACCTGCCGTACGCGAGGCGTTCAGACCGAGGTCGCCCGGCCGATCAAGGTCCGCAACGCGCATGAAATGGTGTTGTGGTGGGATGCTCAGGTGCGCCGATCGTCTTCGAGGCGTGGAAGCAGGCGGCCTGACCAGCAAGGATGGGTGGAAGCGGAAGATGGACAAGCAGCAGGAGTTCGTGCTCCGGACGCTGGAGGAGCGTGACATCCGGTTCGTACGTCTGTGGTTCACGGACGTACTCGGCTTCCTCAAGTCGGTGGCCGTGGCCCCGGCGGAGCTGGAACAGGCCTTCGACGAGGGCATCGGCTTCGACGGCTCGGCCATCGAGGGCTTCGCCCGCGTCTACGAGTCGGACATGATCGCCAAGCCGGACCCGTCGACCTTCCAGGTGCTGCCCTGGCGCGCCGAGGCCCCCGGCACGGCCCGCATGTTCTGCGACATCCTCATGCCGGACGGCTCCCCGTCCTTCGCGGACCCGCGGTACGTCCTCAAGCGCGCCCTCGCCAAGACCTCGGACCTGGGGTTCACCTTCTACACCCACCCCGAGATCGAGTTCTTCCTGCTGAAGGACCGCCCGCTGGACGGCTCGCGACCCACCCCCGCCGACAACTCCGGCTACTTCGACCACACCCCGCAGAACGTCGGCCAGGACTTCCGGCGCCAGGCCATCACGATGCTGGAGTCGATGGGCATCTCGGTCGAGTTCAGCCACCACGAGGGTGCCCCCGGCCAGCAGGAGATCGACCTGCGCTACGCCGACGCGCTCTCCACGGCCGACAACATCATGACCTTCCGGCTGATCATGAAGCAGGTCGCGCTGGAGCAGGGCGTGCAGGCCACCTTCATGCCGAAGCCGTTCTCGGAGTACCCGGGCAGCGGCATGCACACGCACCTCTCCCTCTTCGAGGGCGACCGCAACGCGTTCTACGAGTCCGGCTCGGAGTACCAGCTCTCCAAGGTCGGCCGCTCCTTCATCGCCGGCCTCCTGAAGCACGCCGCGGAGATCTCCGCCGTCACCAACCAGTGGGTCAACTCCTACAAGCGCATCTGGGGCGGCTCGGAGCGCACCGCGGGCGCCGGCGGCGAGGCTCCCTCGTACATCTGCTGGGGCCACAACAACCGCTCCGCCCTCGTCCGCGTGCCGATGTACAAGCCCGGCAAGACCGGTTCGGCGCGGGTCGAGGTCCGCTCGATCGACTCCGGCGCGAACCCCTACCTGGCGTACGCGCTGCTCCTGGCCGCGGGCCTGAAGGGCATCGAGGAGGGCTACGAGCTTCCGCCGGGCGCCGACGACGACGTCTGGGCCCTCTCCGACGCCGAACGCCGAGCCATGGGCATCGAGCCCCTCCCGCAGAACCTCGGCGAGGCGCTGGCCCTCATGCAGCGCAGCGAACTCGTCGCCGAGACCCTCGGCGAGCACGTCTTCGACTTCTTCCTGCGCAACAAGAAGTCGGAATGGGAGGAGTACCGCAGCGAGGTGACCGCCTTCGAGCTGCGGAAGAACCTGCCGGTGCTGTAGGCGCGGGTCAGGGACGCTTTTTTCTTGTCCAGCCCCGGGGCCCACGGTCGGTGACCGTGGGCCCCGCGGCTGTCTTCAGGATCCCTGGGCCGTCTGTGGGCCGTCCGCCCCAGAAACGCTGCCCTCGTCCATGCTGTCCACGGCCCGCCGGGCGCGACCAGCCAATACAAGTCGCCTCGACCTGCGGGAATCCGCGTCTTCGGATCTGTGCGCGTACGCTTTCCGCGCTCTGATCAGGCAAGATTCTCTGGCTCATTTTCACCCGACCCACGGCGCCCTGCTCCCAGGTGGAAGCCTTGGCGCTACTACTAGTGTTCCAGAAGCCACTGTCAACGCTGAATGGCTGTCGCTCGGGGCGGTAGCTAGCTGCGTGATCGGCGCCGAGCCTGCTGCCGCAGTACTCGATTCTGCGACCCAGCTGGTCACAGTGATCATCGTGCTGCTGCTTGTCCGAGCCCGGTTGGGGAGCCCGATCACTGCTCCGGAATCGGATTGTCAAGCCCGCCGCTGAGGTCTGACATCAGCGGCTGACACCAACAGAGGCGAACAGCCGCAGCTAACGCCGAACCTCACCGGACCAGCAATCCGGCTAGAAGGTCGATCGGCACTCCGAACCGCCGTGATCGACCTGATAAAGATGAGGCCAAACTCCAAAGTTGGCCTCAACCCCGGGGCGCCATCCTCAGCCGAGGGGTGTCGCCCCGTCGGCTTGACTCGAGGCCTAGGCGCAGGAGCGGTTGGCCGACGTTGGCAGATCCCTGTGATCGACCCGGGTGGGATGGCGCTGGCATGGGGCAGCGCTGAAGATCACCAGAGGGGCCCACGGGGCTCTTATGCCAACTTCGCCCCGATCGACCCACCTGTCTGAAATTCTTAACTGAGCTATACGGCGCCATCGCCGAGGGGGGGAGCGGCCATGGAGTGGACGATGTCCATCACATACGGCGCACTGGGTGGCCTTGTCGTGGAGATCGTCGTCCTCTATGGCCGGATAGCGGCATGGCAGACGGCTCGGCATCGCGCCTTGGCAGGGAATAAGCGGCGGAAGCAACTTCCGCGGCTCGACAAATACGTCGATCCCCCGTCCGACATGCTGGCAGCCGTGACTCGTCTTTCCCTCGGCGCCGTGGCCGGATGGATTTTCTCCCCACAAGTAACGGGAGCCTTGGCCACAGTCGCTGTGGGAGCCACGGCGCCAGCGTTGCTGCGCCAGTTAGGCAGCGCGCGCACCGTGCAGGCAGTGTTCGGGGGTGGATACTCCGGTCCCGAGCCAGCCGAGCACGTCGGTGTACCGCCGGGCGGCGCGGAGGTGATCGAGCCGTGAGCAGACTGGTACGGCGGTACTGGGCGTCACTGACGGATACTAACGTCGAATCCGTGGAGTTGCTGATCGAGTATGGGCGGCAGCGGAATGCGACGCTGTGGCGAAGGTACGTGGCTTCCCTGCTTGACATGCCAGTGACTTGCGGAGCCACCACAGAGACGAAACAGATCGAGGGTCCGACACCAGCACCGACGTCAACGATCTTCTACGACATGGAGACAGTCGTCGACATCGGGACCGCTCCACCGAACCGCGGGAGTTGGTGGCGTGGCGCTGGCCTCGCATTTGTGACCCTGCTCGCATTGGCCGTAGCCTTCGGCGTTTCGCGTTTACTGCCACCTGCTCCGGGGGTCGCGACACCTGCCACGTCGGTCGATGCTGTGTACCACAAGGTCAATGACCCGGCTGGCTACGTGATCAGCATCCCTCGAGGATGGGCACGCAAGGAGACGCAGGGGAAGCTGCAACCCGTTGTCACCTATACGGCCCCGAACAGCCTGGCCAGGTTGATGGTGTTCGAGGTCAAGGAGAATTCCGTGACGGAGTCCTCGGCGCAGGCTCAGTCCATCGCAGAGGGGTTCAAGGGTTACCAATACCTCGACCGGCGGACCGGCGCCGACTGGACTGAGTTCAGCTACCGCTACGACAGCAAGCAGTACGGGGCCACCCAGACCGTCGACCACCGTTTCCAGGCCGCCGGCGGGACGCTGTACGCCATCATCGTGTACTCACGGCCCGGCACGGACATGACGGAGCCGCTCACGAAGGCCGTGAACTCCCTCTGCCCGACGGGAGCACACTGCCCCGAACCGGGCTGATGAGCTTGGCGGATGCCTTGGTTCACAGGGACCAGATGCGAATGGGCTCGCCCCCGTGGCTATACAGCCGCGGAGTCCAGCAACCACCGCGACCGCAGCCAACTGGCATCGACCCCAGACGCCCAAGTGACCGGCCCAGCAGATTTCAAATGACCAGCCCGCCCATAATTCCGGATGAAGACGTTCCCCTGTCACACCCGTGCCATATCGTGCGGTCAACGACGCTGCGCAGCAGTCGAGACGTGCTGTTGATCTGGGCTGGCGTGAGAGCCGGAGCAACCTGGGCGTTCCCACCTATGACCATGTCCGCCCTTACAAAGCGGCGGTGTTCGGTATGCGGCTAGGGCCGACGCAGTCGTCCAATAGCCTCCGATCAGCAGCCGTTGCCGACCTTGGAGGCTCCGTGGCCCATGCCGCTCTCACCGCACCGGATCGGCTGTGGTCGGCGCAGGAGGTCTTGTCGCGTCCCAACCCGGTGCCGGCGGTTGCTGGGGTTTACGGGTGGTACTTCGAACAGGCTCCCTGTGTAGACCTCGATGCCGGGCGCCTGCTCTACGTCGGTATAGCCCCGAGTTATATGGCGAATCGGACCAGCACGCAGAACCTGCGTAAGCGCGTGCGGAATCACTACCGGGGCACTGCTGCCGGATCGACGCTTCGCCTCACACTCGGTTGCCTGCTCGGGATCGAGCTGCGTCGCGTAGGCCGCAGCGGGACGCGCATGACCTTCGGCAAGGCTGGCGAAGCCGCCCTCAGCCAGTGGATGGCGGAGAACGCCCGCGTGTGCTGGATCGAGCACGACGAACCGTGGACCCTGGAGTCGGAACTCATCTCTCAACTCGACCTGCCGCTGAACCTCGACCAGAACCGACACAACCCATTCCACAGCCGACTCAAGGAACTCAGATCCCAAGCCCGGCAGCGTGCACGGGAGTTGCCCGTCAGCGCATAGACCGTCCGCCGGTCTGACATCACCAACTGACATCAACGGCTGCGAACGATGGCACACGGCGGTGGCTGGAGCCGGATCCAACAGCGACCAGCGGGCCCCGTTCCAGCACGCCGCACCGCGCAGCGAGCGAACTTACAAGGCGAGTGTCGGCGGTCCGAAACCGTCCTCGCCCACCATGTGCGAGTTCCCCCTTGTGCCTCCGATCTCGTCTTTAGACTTGAGGGGAGAATCGGGTAATCTGCCGGCACCTTGCATCATGCGGTGGCGCAGCCAGTACGTTCCGGGGGATTCGATTGTCGGTGAAATCACCCTTTCTGGGCGCGATGCTCCTTGTTGTGATCATTCTCGCCACTTTTTCGATTACGTCGCGTGTACCCGCTGTGGAGTACCACTGCCGGAGCAGAATATCCGCCGGCGACGCCCGGCTCTTTTCGCTGCCGGACCTCCCTGACGGCGCGACAGTTCGGCTCTGTACCGCTCCGGACAAAGACGGAATAAGCGGGAACCTGGAATTCGACGCCGATCCGGATGCCACCAGACTGTATCTGAAATCCATGGGAATGAGTTGGGATCTTTTCTTTGACGTTCCAGTCCACAAGGTGAAAGACCTTTCGGCTCCGCGCGGTGAGGGCTGGAACCTGAAGGAGGGGGAAAAATATCGCTGGAATTTCGTGTCCCACTCATGGAAAAATGGATGCCTCATGAGCTATACGGCTTTCATTCCCGCAGAAAAGCAGTGGGACGGAAAAGCTTATATCGGCTTCTTTTGCATGCGGTGACTTAGATGTCGATTCAGTCGCCTTTCGTTATGGTGCGCCACATGATCAGTGATGTCCCGGCCTGTCCTGAGTGCAGCCGGCCGATGAGGTCCGATGGACTCGTGCCCTCCACGCGCGAGGACGACGGTCGGCGGACCTGGCGATCACTGTGGAGGTGCGCTGGCCGACACGTCTGGTGGCGCTGGGCGGATCGACCGGACGAGCCCTTTAAGATCTGCCCCGTGCCGGGACTGTTCCGCTGACATCCGACGCTGACATCGACGACGCGGGCTGCTGACCTGGATGAACGTTCAGAACACGGCTCCCTTCGGCCGGTCCCGCTTCACCGTGAGTTCCCGCGGTTCCCCGCCCGATCTGGTGCGCGAGTGGTGCGGCGGTGGGCGGGGGGATTCGGTGTGCCCGTCTCGGCTCGGCGGGGAGGCCGGACAGAGCTGCTGGCGTACGCCCGCGATGCCGAAGACGAGCGTGAGGACGAAGCAGATCAGGCTCACTGCCGTTGCAAGGCGCGGGACCTCGTGCGTGCGACGGAAGTTGGACATGACGCCGTTCGACCAGAACGGCACGTGGGGCCGACGGTCGGTGACCGTCGGCCCTGCGGCGTTTTCGGGGGCCGGGGGCGCCCCGGGGGATCCGGAGGGCGGCGGAGGCGGGCCGCGGGGGTGTCGGTGTTCGCGGTGAGGTTGGTGATCCGACGTCAACTCCGGCCCTTGTGAGGTCTGTTGGTCGGGGAAGTGGGCCGGTGATGAAGACTGTGGGTATGGAGTTCTTCTGTTATCACCGTGACCGGCCCGGCTCGTTGGAACTGCGCGATGAACTGCTGGAAGAGCACTGGTCGTACATGGACCGGTACGCGGCCGAGATGATCGCCCGCGGCCCGACCCTCGACGGCGACCGGGACGCGCCCACCGGCAGCGTGCACATCGTCGACCTGCCCGATCCCTCGGCCGCGCACGCCTTCGCCTTCGGTGAGCCCGGCTACCAGGCGGGCGTGTACCGCGACGTGCTGGTGCGCCGGTGGCGCAACACGCTGGGGCGCACCATGTGGGAGTTTCCCGGCGGCCGTACCGGTGGCAACCGGTACCTGGTGCTCGGCCTCGGCGCGGGACAGGCCGCCGACCTCGAGGTGCCGCCGAAGCAGGACGGGCTGATCGCCTACGGGCCGCTGCTGTCGGACGACGGTTCCGCCTGGCTGGGTACGGCGGCGCTGGTGCTGGCGCCGGACCCGGACGCGGCCCGCGCCGTCCTCACCCCCGACCGGTACGCCGACATCGAGGTCCACGACTGGCAGTTCGGCGGGCGGCCGTCATGAAATGAGCGGCGCCGGCCCTCGGTGGGGTCCCCGGGGTCACCTCATGGTCCCGCACCTCAGGCGCGTCGCCAGCCCCCCGCTGGGGTACGAGCCGGCGCGGCGGACATCCAGGCCACTCCCTAGCGCACATACGCGGGAGACACGGCCGCCGCGCTGATGCGCCGCGGCTCTCCCGTGCCGTCGGACGGGACCGTGTAGAGGTCGGCTCCGTAGTCGCCGGGGAGGGCGTAGACGAGGGTGCGGTCGTCGCGCCAGACCGCCTGGTCGTCGACGCTGCGGGGCTCGGCGAGCGGGGTTTCGCGCCCGGTGCGCAGGTCGAGGACGTACAGGTGCCAAGGGGCGTCCTGGGGAAGGCCCTTGACGCGCTTCTTGAACGCGACGCGGGTGCCGTCGGGGGAGAGGGAGGGGCATTCGACGTTCGTGCGCAGGGTGGTGACGGTGCGGGTGCGCAGGTCGCCGCGGACCAGGTGGGTGGTGCCGTGCGTGGCCATCGTGGCGTAGAAGGTGCGGTCGTCGTCCGCGAAGGTCACGCCCCAGAAGTTGACGTCGGCCGCGTGGTAGGTCCTGCCTTCCTTCACCACGCGGTACACCTCCAGGGACGGTGTCAGCCTCCCCGTGCGGGTGTCGACGACGGCGGCCCGGGTCGAGAAGTTCGTGCCCGCGTAGGAGTCGCCGCCCACGAACGCCGTCCAGGCCGCGTACCGGCCGCTGGGCGAGACGCGGGCGCGGGACGGGATGCCGGGTACGTCGTAGCGGGCCGTCACGCGCAGACCGGCGTCGAGGATCACCGCCCGGTAGGTGTCCCGGACCGTTCCGTGCACGGCCTGAAGGCACACGCCGGTGCCCGAAGCGGCGTGGAAGCGCAGGCACTTGACCTTGGACGCCGTGCGCGGGCCCGACGGGTCGGACGCCGGGACGGCCGTCAGCTCGTCGCGGTGCGGGCCCCACGCCATGTTCCGGAACACCAGCCGCCGGGAGTCGGTCAGGGAGACCCGCCCCGCGGTGATCCGCGGGCCACCGGGGCGGGCCTCGTTCCTGCGCTCGGCGCGGGCCGAGGCGTGCAGCACGGAGGCCGTCGCGACGCCCGCCAGGACGACCAGGGCGCAGACCAGGACCAGGATGCGGGTTCGCAGCGTCATGCGAGGCCTTCTGAGGGGGTGCGGGTGCGGTGGGTGGGGTGCAGGTTCAGCGCGAACAGGGCGCACAGGGCGAGTGCCACGGCCGACGCGGTGAGCGCCGTACGGTCGCCCCACGCCGTCCACGCCGCGCCGAAGCCGAGCGAGCAGACGAACCGGGCCAGTGCCTGCCCCGTCTGGACCAGCGCGAGCCCGGACGAGCGCAGTTCCGTCGGCACGCTGTCCGAGGCCGCGGCCATGAGCACGCCGTCCGTCGCCGCGTAGAAGCCGCCGTGCAGGAGCAGGACGGCGTACGGCAGCGCCGTACCGTGCCAGGACGTGAGCAGCAGGGTGTACGCGAGGAGCAGGGCGCCGTGTCCGGCCAGGAACACCCGCCACCGGCCGGCCCGGTCCGCGAGCCGGCCGAGCGGGACGGCCAGCAGCAGGAACGCGGCTGCGGTGCCGAGGGGCAGCAGCGCGAACCAGCGGTCCGGCACTCCGAGCCTGCGCTGGAGCAGCAGGAACACGAACGAGTCGCTGACCGTGGCGAGGCCGAGCAGGGTCGCGCAGAGCGCGATGCGGCGCAGTTCCGGGCGGCGCAGCAGGGCCAGGGCGGCGCGCAGGGTGGGGCGCGGCTCGGAGGCCCGTTCGGCCTCGGCCGGGGCACCGGGGCCGGGCGCGGACGGCACCGCGGATTCCCGGCCGGTCTCCGGGCCGACTCCGGCTCCACCGCGGGACTCCGGGCCTGCTCCGGCTTCTCCGCCGGTTCGGGCCGTCGTACGGGATTCCCGTGCGGGTCCGTTCGCGGCACCGGGCTCCCGGTCGTCACGGGCCTCGAACCCAGCCCCAGCCCCGGCCCCAGCCCGGGACCGGGACCTGGATCCGGACTCGGACCCAGCCCCGGACCTGGCCCCGGTCCCAGCGCCGGCCCCGGCACGAACCGGCCGCCCGGTGTCGCCCTGCGAAGCCGCGCCGCCCGGGACGAACAGCACCAGGACCAGGACGCCGACCACGGCCACGCAGAAGCTGACCATGAACACGGCGTCGTAGCCGTCGACGGTGGCCCGGAGGATCAGGAAGGCGGCCAGCGGGCCCAGCAGGGCGCCCGCCGTGTCCATCGCGCGATGGACGCCGAAGGCGCGGCCGCGGGTCTCCGGGGTGCTCGACAGGGAGATGAGGGCGTCGCGCGGGGCCGTGCGCAGGCCCTTTCCGGTGCGGTCGGCCGCGAGGACCAGGCCGATGGGGGTCAGGGTCTGCGCCACCAGGAGCAGGGGTTTGCAGGCCGCCGAGAGGGCGTATCCGGCGCCCGCCACCCACTTGTGACGGCCCCCGCCCCGGTCGGCGAGATGCCCCCCGGCCAGGCGGACCAGGGCCGAGAAGCCGTTGTAGATCCCGTCGAGGAGCCCGAAGCCCAGCGGGGACAGACCGAGGCCCGCCACCAGGTACAGGGGCAGTACCGCCGTCACCATCTCCGAGGAGACGTCGGTGATCAGACTGACCGTGCCGAGTGCCAGCACCGTGGGCGCGACCGCGTTACGGCGCCGCCCGGCGCGGGGCCGGGCGGCGCTCTCCGCGGACGCCGCCGGAGTCTCCGGTGTACCGGCGCGGCTGTCCGCTACGTACATGTCAGGACGTCCAGATGCCCGTGATGTCCTTGGCGGAGGCCGCGTTGCCCGCGTGCGGGAGGCCGTGCATGTCCTCCAGCGTGCGCAGCAGGTCGTAGTGGTTGTAGGTGGTGGTGGAGGAGGAACCCGCGGTCACCTGCTGGCCGTAGAGCACTGTCGGGATCTTGTTGCCGCTGAGCCGGTTGTCCTCGTCGAAGGTGACGACGAGGAGGCTGTTGTGGGTCTTGGCCCAGGTGGCGTACGCGCTCAGCTTGTTCTTCAGCCAGGTGTCACCGGTGGACACCGAGCAGTCGTGCATGTCGCTGCACAGGTTCGGGACGACGAAGGAGACCTGCGGAAGCGTCGTGTAGTCCGTCGGGAACTGGGCGAACGTCCTGGCGCTGGACGTCGGTACGTTGCTGAAGCCGAACCACGGGTTGTGCTTGCGCGCGTACGTGCCGCTGCTGCACGTGGTCGAACCCTGGCTGGGCAGGGTCTCGTTGTAGCTGCCCCACGTCCTGCCCGCGGCGATCAGCTCGGAGGCGAGGTTCGGGGCGGAGGAGAAGCCGGGCGTGTAGCAGCTGTCGTCCGTGATGCCCTGGGTGGAGCCGGAGAACAGGGCGAAGTAGTTGGGCTGGCTCGGGTGCGTCTCGGCGTACGACTGGGAGAGGTTGGCCCCGCCGGTCTTGAGCGAGTTGATGTACGGCGCGCTGGAGGAGCCGATCACCTGGCTGTACGCGTGATTCTCGAAGACCACGACCACGACGTGGTCCGGGGTCGGGACCGCGGCCGCGGCACGGGCGGGCGACGAGCCGGCGAACCCGGTCCACAGCCCTACCGCGGCCGCGGTGAAGGCGAGGGCGGATGCCACGACGGCACGACTGCGGCGGTACACGTTTCTGCCGGACACTTCAGACCTCCGGTGGGGGGAGCGACGACGGTGGCGGTGCGGACAGAGCATGCACACGCCAAGATTCCCGGGGCCCACGCCCCTCAACCGGAGGGATGAAGAGAGGATGAACTGCTGTTGTCAGCGATCGCGGGCCAGTTGGCCCAGCACCTGGTGCAGCGGCTCCTTCGCCCGCCGGCGGTACTCCTGGATCGCCCAGCCGTTCCCGTCCGGGTCCTTGAAATACATGAAGGTGGCCCCGTCCCGCGGGGCGAACGCGACCGGCTCACTGACGTCGAGGCCGCGGCCGGTCAGCTCCTCGTACGCCGCCGCGGCGTCCTGCACACACAGCTGCATCCCGTGGTACGTCCCCGGCTGCGGCGTCCCCGTCGGGACCTGGAGCCCGTCGACGAGCGCGATCGAACAACCGGACCCGGGCGGCGTCAGCTGAACGATCCGCACGCCCTCCATCACCTCCCCGTCCAGGTCGACATGGAAGCCGACCTTGTCCCGGTAGAACTCCTTGGCCCGGTCCACGTCGGAGACCGGCAGCAGGATCACTTCGAGGGTCATGTCCATGGCTTGACTCCCTTGACGTACGGCTCACGGCTCTGTCCACAGAAGCCCAGACCGGCGCGGGGCGCCACCCTGGGGACCGGGGTTAGGCTCGCTTCGCACGACCTTGATCCGATAATCCGTGGAGTCCGATCCGACAGGAGGCCGGGATGAATGCGCCGGGGCGCAGAAGCAGTACCTTCACGCGGCTGCTGCGACACGGCTTCACTGATCCGTCGGCGGCCGAGCGGCTCCTGGAAGGGCCCGAACTGGCGCCCGTACGGTCCGACCCGGTCCTGCTGGACGCGCTGGGCGCCACCGCCGACCCGGACCTCGCGCTGCTCGGACTCGTCCGGCTCGTCGAGGCGCAGGACGGGCACCCCGCCCAGCGGGAGCTCCTCGACACACTGATCGCGGCCAAACCGCTGCGGGACCGGCTGCTGGGCGTGCTCGGCGCCTCCACCGCGCTCGCCGACCACCTCGCCCGGCACCCGCACGACTGGCAGGCCCTCGTCACCTACGAGGCACAGGACCTGCATCCCGGGGTCCAGGAGTTCGAACGGGGCCTGGCGGACGCGACGGACCCCGTCTCGCTGCGCGTCGCCTACCGCCGCTGCATGCTCTCCATCGCCGCGCGCGACGTGTGCGGCACCACCGACCTCGCCCAGACCGCCGCCGAACTCGCCGACCTCGCCACCGCGACCCTGCGCGCCGCGCTCGCCATCGCCAGGGCCGCCGCGCCCGACGACGCCGCGCTGTGCCGGCTCGCGGTCATCGCGATGGGCAAGTGCGGTGGACACGAGCTCAATTACGTGTCCGACGTCGACGTGATCTTCGTAGGGGAGGGCGTCGAGGGGGCCGACGAGCAGAAGGCCGTGCAGGCGGCCACCCGGCTCGCCTCGCACATGATGCGGATCTGCTCCGAGACGACCGTCGAGGGCAGCATCTGGCCCGTCGACGCCAATCTGCGCCCCGAGGGCCGCAACGGACCCCTCGTGCGGACGCTCAGCAGTCATCTCGCGTACTACCAGCGGTGGGCCAAGACCTGGGAGTTCCAGGCACTGCTCAAGGCCCGCCCCGTCGCGGGGGACCTGGAGCTGGGCGAGAAGTACGTGGCCACGCTCTCCCCGCTGGTGTGGCATGCCGCCGAGCGGGAGAACTTCGTCGCCGACGTGCAGAAGATGCGGCGCCGCGTCGTCGAGAACATCCCGGCCGCCGAGATCGAGCGGGAGCTGAAGCTCGCTCCCGGAGGACTCCGGGACGTCGAATTCGCCGTACAGCTCCTGCAGTTGGTGCACGGCCGGGCCGACACCTCCGTGCGCAGCGGTACGACACTGGACGCCCTGAAGGCGCTCGCGGCGGGCGGATACGTGGGACGCGCCGACGCCGTGCAGCTCGACGACGCCTACCGCTTCCTGCGGACGATGGAACACCGCATCCAGCTCTTCCGGCTGCGGCGCACGCATCTGGTGCCGGAGGACGAGGCCGATCTGCGGCGGATCGGGCGGTCGCTCGGGCTGCGGGCCGACCCGGTCAAGGAACTGAACCGGGAGTGGAAGCGGCACGCGGCCATGGTGCGGCGGCTGCACGAGAAGCTGTTCTACCGGCCTCTGCTCGACGCCGTGGCCCAACTGGCGCCGGGCGAGGCCCGGTTGAGCCTGAACGCGGCCCGGGAGCGGCTCGTCGCCCTCGGGTACGCCGATCCGGCCGCCGCGCTGCGCCACCTGGAGGCGCTGGCCTCCGGGGTCACCCGCAAGGCCGCCATCCAACGGACCCTGCTCCCGGTGCTGTTGGGGTGGTTCGCGGACTCCGCCGACCCCGACGCCGGCCTGCTCAACTTCCGCAAGGTGTCGGACGCGCTCGGCAAGACCCCCTGGTATCTGCGCCTGCTGAGGGACGAGGGCGCCGCCGCCGAGAACCTCGCGCGGGTGCTCTCGGCGGGACGGCTCGCCCCGGACCTGCTGATGCGCGCGCCGGAGGCGGTGGCACTGCTGGGCGACGGGGAGAGCGGCGGCCTCGAACCGCGCGGCCGTGCCCATCTGGAACAGGAGATCCTCGCCGCGGTGCGGCGGGCCGACGGTGGCGAGCAGGCCGTGACCGCGGCGCGCGGCGTGCGGCGGCGGGAGCTGTTCCGCACCGCCGCGACGGACATCGTCGCCTCGTACGGAACCGAGGAGACGCCGGCCGTCGCCGATCAGGGGGCGCTGGTCGACCTGGTCGGCGGCGCGGTGTCCGATCTGACGGCGGTGACGCTCGCGGGCACGCTGCGGGCCGTGGTGCGGGACGGCTGGGGGGACACGCTCCCCACGCGGTTCGCGGTCATCGGGATGGGCCGCTTCGGGGGCCATGAGCTCGGTTACGGCTCCGACGCGGACGTGCTCTTCGTGCACGAGCCCCGGGAGGGTGTGGCCGAACAGGAGGCGTCGCAGGCCGCGAACGCCGTGGTGTCCGAGATGCGACGGCTGCTCCAGCTGCCCAGCGCGGATCCGCCCCTGCTGATCGACGCGGACCTGCGACCCGAGGGGAAGTCCGGGCCGCTGGTCCGGACGCTGAATTCGTACGAGGCGTACTACCGGCGCTGGTCGCTGGTGTGGGAGTCGCAGGCGCTGCTGCGCGCGGAGGTCGTGGCGGGGGACGCGGACCTCGGGAGCCGGTTCATCGAGCTGGTCGATCCGCTGCGGTATCCGGCGGAGGGCCTGGGCGAGGAGGCCGTACGGGAGATCCGGCGGCTGAAGGCCCGGATGGAGACGGAGCGGCTGCCGCGCGGCGCCGACCCCACGCTGCACACCAAGCTCGGGCGCGGAGGTCTCTCCGACGTGGAGTGGACGGTTCAGCTGATCCAGCTCCAGCACGGCTGGGCCGAGCCGGGCCTGCGGACGACCCGGACGCGGGAGGCGCTGGCCGCCGCCTGCGCGGCGGATCTGCTGTCCGCCGAGTACGCGGCGACGCTCGACGAGGCATGGGTCCTGGCCACCCGTGTGCGGAACGCCGTCATGCTCGTGCGGGGCCGGGCCGGCGACACCTTCCCCTCGGACGGGAGAGAGCTCGCCGCCGTGGGCCGCTACCTGGGGTACGACCCGGGGCACGTCGGAGACATGCTCGACGACTACCGGCGGACCACCCGGCGGGCCCGGGCCGTGGTGGACGAGCTGTTCTACGGAGCCTGAGGATCTCTGCGGAGTCCGAGGAGCTCTACGGAGCCTGAGGGTCTCGGTGGTCACTGAACGTGACGACGTCCACCGTCACTGAACGTGACGGTGGGCGTCGGTCAGGTCTTCAAAGGCAGGACCGGCGCCCCGCGCGTCCCCGGTACCCACTGCGGCAGGGAGTACGGCAGCGCCCCGTACCACAGGCGGGCCACCAGGAAGCCGAAGGTGAGGCAGAGCAGGCCGCCCACCGCGTCCAGCCAGAAGTGGTTCGCGGTGGCGACGATGACCAGGAGAGTGGCCGCCGGATAGAGGATGCCGAGGATGCGGGCCCAGGGGGCCGAGGCCAGTGCGAAGACGGTCAGGCCGCACCACACGGACCAGCCGATGTGCATGGACGGCATCGCGGCGTACTGGTTGGACATGTGTTTCAGGTCGCCGGAAGCCATCGAGCCCCAGGTCTGGTGGACCATGACCGTGTCGACGAAGGTGCCGCCGGTCATCAGGCGGGGTGGCGCGAGAGGGAAGAAGTAGTAGCCGACGAGGGCCACCGCCGTGGTCGCGAACAGTACGAGACGGGCCGCCGCATAGCGGCCGGGATGACAGCGGTACAACCAGACAAGAACACTCAGCGTCACCACGAAGTGCAGCGTCGCGTAGTAGTAGTTCATGCCGATGATCAGCCATGTCACCGAGTTCACGGCATGGTTGACCGACTCCTCGACGGCGACGCCGAGGTGGTGTTCCACCTGCCAGATCCAGTCCGCGTTACGCAGCGCTTCGCCTCGCTGCTCCGGAACGGCGTTCCGGATCAGCGAATACGTCCAGTAACTCACGGCGATGAGCAGGATTTCGAACCAGAGGCGGGGGCGACGCGGGGCCCGCATACGGCGCAGGACCTTGTTCCCCGCCTTCTCCTCCGCGACGGGCTGTGGAGTGGCCTGCTCCCGGCCTTCCAGTGTCGTCACGGTCGTCTCACCCATAGGCACAGAGTCTGCCAGAAAAGCGTTCCCCCACCGATCATCCCTTGGTCGGGTCCTGGTCGCACGTTCTACACCCGGGGGAGGCGGAAGGCCTTCCGGCCGTCCTCCCTAGGGACGATTCCGGTCCCCAGGGGCAGAAGCGGTCGAACCGCGCACCACCAGTTCCGGCATGAACACGAATTCGCTGTGCGGCGCGGGCGTCCCGCCGATCTCCTCCAGCAACGTGCGCACCGCGGCCTGTCCCATCGCGGGCACCGGCTTGCGGATCGTCGTGAGCGGCGGGTCGGTGAAGGCGATCAGCGGCGAATCGTCGAATCCGACGACCGAGATGTCCTTGGGGACCTCCAGGCCGCGCTGGCGCGCCGCCCGTATCGCGCCGAGCGCCATCATGTCGCTGGCGCAGACGATCGCCGTGCAGCCGCGGTCCATGAGGGCACTCGCGGCGGCCTGGCCGCCCTCGAGCGTGTACAGCGAGTGCTGGACCAGTCGCTCCTCGACATCGGCGGGGCTCAGGTTCAGCTGCTCCTGCATGGTGCGCACGAAGCCCTCGATCTTGCGCTGCACCGGCACGAACCGCTTGGGGCCGAGGGCGAGACCGATGCTGGTGTGCCCGAGCGAGGCGAGGTGGGTGACCGCGAGGGCCATCGCCGCGCGGTCGTCCGGCGAGATGAACGGCGCCTGCACTTTGGGCGAAAAGCCGTCGACCAGGACGAACGGGACACCTTGACCACGCAGTTGTTCGTAGCGCTGCATGTCCGCCGAGGTGTCGGCGTGGAGGCCGGAGACGAAGATGATGCCGGCGACCCCGCGGTCGACCAGCATCTCGGTCAGCTCGTCCTCGGTGGAGCCGCCCGGAGTCTGGGTCGCGAGGACGGGGGTATAGCCCTGGCGCGTCAGGGCCTGCCCGATGACCTGCGCGAGGGCAGGGAATATCGGGTTCTCCAGCTCGGGGGTTATGAGGCCCACCAGGCCTTCGCTGCGCTGTCGCAGGCGCACCGGGCGCTCGTAGCCCAGTACGTCGAGCGCGGCCAGGACGGACTGGCGGGTGGTCGCGGCGACGCCAGGCTTCCCGTTCAGGACGCGGCTGACAGTCGCCTCACTGACCCCCGCCTGGGCTGCGATGTCGGCAAGCCGTGTGGTCACAGGATTGGACTGTACCGGTCGCATCTCACCCTGCCCACCAACCAGACGCCGTGTGCGGGCGGTTGATCGGCCCGCTCCGGGCTGCTGCGTCATCGCGCTCCCTCGTGTTCTGGTCGGCTCGGGGTCCCGTGCGTGCGCCGCGGGAAGGGGGTGGCTCCTGCAAGCGCCAAAGGGCGATGATCCCCCGTACCGGACAGCGATGGCAAGAGCTTGCAGAGTCTTGCACAGGGGCCCACATGTCTGCTGAGCGGCCTGATGCCAGGGTTTCGGGGTGGACGCTACGGGGTCACGGCCGCGTAACTCTCGGCAGCTCTTGCACTTTTTTGCTGCAAGGTCTTTCGCGCCGCTTACATGGCTGTTACGTTCACGTCGCCCGGCGGACGCAACGGCGCAGTCGGCAAGTCGGCAAGGGGATCGGGCGGGACCGATTCCCCACCTACTCGGGCTTTCACCCTCAAGGAGATCTCATGCGGCGTGGCATAGCGGCCACCGCGCTGGTGGCGTCCTTCGCCCTCGCGGCGACGGCCTGCGGCGGCAGTGACAGCAGCGACGGCAAGTCTGCCGGTCCCACCACCATCACCTGGTGGGACACTTCGAACGCCACCAATGAGGCGCCGACGTACAAGGCTCTGGCCAAGGAATTCGAGAAGGCCAACCCCAGCATCAAGGTCAAGTACGTCAACGTGCCCTTCGACCAGGCGCAGAACAAGTTCGACACGGCGGCCGGTTCCAAGGGCGCCCCGGACATCCTGCGTTCCGAGGTCGGCTGGACCCCGGCGTTCTCGAAGAAGGGCTACTTCCTGCCGCTCGACGGCACCACGGCCCTCGCGGACCAGGCGAAGTTCCAGCCCAACCTGATCGAGCAGGCCAAGTTCGACGGCAAGACGTACGGTGTGCCGTTCGTCACCGACACCCTCGCGCTCGTCTACAACAAGGCGCTGTACAAGAAGGCCGGCATCACCGAGGCCCCGAAGACCTGGGCCGACCTGAAGACCGCCGCCGCGACGATCAAGAAGAAGACCGGCGTCGACGGCTACTGGGGCTCGACCCAGGCCTACTACGCGCAGTCCTTCCTCTACGGCGAGGGCACCAACACCGTCGACGCCGACGCCAAGAAGATCACGGTGAACTCGGCCGAGGCGAAGAAGGCGTTCGGCACCTGGCAGGGCCTGTTCTCCGGCAAGGGCCTGCACAAGGCGGACACCACCGCCGACGCGTACGCCCACATCCAGGACGCCTTCGTCAACGGCAAGGTCGCCTCGATCATCCAGGGCCCGTGGGAGATCACCAACTTCTACAAGGGCTCGGCGTTCTCGGACAAGGCGAACCTCGGTATCGCGACCGTCCCGGCCGGCTCCACCGGCAAGGCGGGCGCCCCGACCGGCGGCCACAACCTCTCCGTGTACGCGGGTTCGGACAAGGCCCACCAGGAGGCCTCGCTGAAGTTCGTGAAGTTCATGACCTCCGCGAAGTCGCAGGCGACGATCGCCCTCAAGAACTCCACGCTGCCGACGCGTGACGACGCCTACACCGCCGAGGTCAAGGCCGACCCGGGCATCGCCGGCTACCAGGGCGTCCTCCCCGCCGCCCAGCCGCGCCCGGCGCTGCCCGAGTACGGCTCGCTGTGGGGCCCGCTCGACACCGAGCTGCCGAAGATCGCGGGTGGCAAGGAGTCCCTGGACAAGGGCCTGAGCAACGCCGAACTGGCGATCGCCAAGCTGGTCCCGGACTTCAGCAAGTGAGCCCGTGTGGCCGCCGGATCCTTCCCCGGCCCGACTTCGGTCGGGCCGGGGGGACCCCCTCGAAAGCGGGGGGAACGGATACGGCGGCCACCGGCTGTGTGCGCCCAACTCCTGATCTTGCAGAAGGTGTCGAACCATGACAGTCGCCATCGACCGAGCGACCGGCAAGCGCCGCGGTGACCGAGCACCGCGTCCCGGCCGGATGCAGCGTCTGAAGCACTCGTACCAGAAGTACTGGTATGCGTACGCGATGATCGCACCGGTCGTCGTCGTACTCGGCGGATTGGTGCTCTATCCCCTGGTACGGGGCCTCTATCTGACGTTCACGGACGCCAACAGCCTCAACTCGGCCCGCACGATCGGCGTCAACCACATCGACGCCACCTACAAGTTCATCGGCCTGGACAACTACAAGGACATCCTGTGGGGCCCGACGTCGTACGACCGCTTCTGGTCGCACTTCATCTGGACCATCGCCTGGACCGTCCTGTGTGTCGCCCTGCACTACTGCATCGGCCTGGGTCTCGCGCTGCTGCTCAACCAGAAGCTGCGCGGCCGGACGTTCTACCGGCTGATCCTGGTGCTGCCGTGGGCCGTGCCGACCTTCGTCACCGTCTTCGGCTGGCGCTTCATGCTCGCCGACGGCGGCATCATCAACTCCATGCTCGACGCGGTGCACGTGCCGGCACCGGCCTGGCTGGAGGACACCTTCTGGCAGCGGTTCGCCGCGATCATGGTCAACACCTGGTGCGGTGTGCCGTTCATGATGGTCTCGCTGCTCGGCGGACTGCAGTCCATCGACGCCACGCTGTACGAGGCCGCCGAGATGGACGGCGCGAACGCCTGGCAGCAGTTCCGCTACGTGACCCTGCCGGGCCTCAGGTCGGTCAGCTCCACCGTCGTGCTCCTCGGCATCATCTGGACGTTCAACCAGTTCGCGGTGATCTTCCTGCTGTTCGGCAACACCGCGCAGGACGCCCAGATCCTCGTCACCTGGGCCTACTACCTCGGCTTCGGACAGCAGCCGCGCGACTTCGCGCAGTCGGCGGCCTACGGCATGCTGCTGCTGGCCATCCTGATCGTCTTCACCTCCTTCTACCGCCGCTGGCTGAACCGCAATGACCAGCAGCTCGCGATCTGAGGCAGGAGTCTCCATGAGCACCACCACACTTCAGACGCCTCCGGCCGACCAGACCTCCGGGTACGAGGAAGCGCCGCAGCCGGCCCGCAAGCGCGGTCGGCGCGGCCTCGTCGGCTCGCTCGTCTCCCACGGCATCCTGATCGTCGCGAGCCTGGTCGCGCTGTTCCCGATCGCCTGGCTCGTCTACCTGTCCCTCGGCCCGGACCAGGACGACTACCTGCACCCCGAACGCATCTGGGACACGATGACGTTCGACAACTACTCCTTCGTGCTCCAGCACACGAACTTCTTCGAGTGGATGAAGAGTTCGCTCATCGTGTCGCTCGGCACCACGGTCGTCGGCGTGATGGTCGCGGCCACCACCGGCTACGCGGTCTCGCGCATGCGCTTCCCCGGCTACAAGAAGTTCATGTGGGTCCTGCTGGTCACCCAGATGTTCCCCATCGCCGTGCTCATCGTGCCGATGTACCAGATCCTCTCGGACCTGCAGCTCATCGACTCCTACCTCGGCCTGATCCTCGTCTACTGCTCGACGGCGGTGCCCTACAGTGCCTGGCTGCTCAAGGGCTACTTCGACACCATTCCGTTCGAGATCGACGAGGCCGGCCGGGTGGACGGGCTGAGCCCCTTCGGCACCTTCTTCCGGCTGATCCTGCCGCTCGCGAAGCCGGGCCTCGCGGTGGCCGCGTTCTACAATTTCATCACCGCGTTCGGTGAGGTCGCCTTCGCCTCGACGTTCATGCTGGACGACTCGAAGTACACCTTCGCCGTCGGACTCCAGAGCTTCGTCAGCGAGCACGACGCGCAGCGCAACCTGATGGCCGCGACGGCCGTGCTGGTCGCGATACCCGTCTCCGCCTTCTTCTACCTGGTGCAGAAGAACCTGGTGACCGGACTCACCGCGGGCGGAACGAAGGGCTGATCCGCCGAGGAGATCCCTGTTCGCCCAATTGACTCCCGCGCGCTCGCGCGCGCGGGTGGCGGCCGCGGTGCCCATCCGACCCCGCCGGTACCGCGGCCGCCTCATCCCCCGCCCCGACGCCTCTCGCCCCGTGCCCAGGGCTTCGCGTGAGCAGGGGGTCGCCCCCACAGCCGTTTCCTCCCCACGCCCGACCGCGTTCGGGCGGGAGGACCCCCATCGCATCAAGGACGCCATGAGCCAGCACTCCGCCGACCAGGCCCCGAACTCCGGTCTCGCCACCGTCGCCGCGCACCGCGACTGGTGGCGCGACGCGGTGATCTATCAGGTCTATCCGCGCAGCTTCGCCGACAGCAACGGCGACGGCATGGGTGACCTGGAGGGCGTACGCTCCCGACTCCCGTACCTGCGCGACCTCGGCGTGGACGCCGTGTGGCTCAGCCCCTTCTACGCCTCGCCGCAGGCCGACGCCGGCTACGACGTGGCGGACTACCGGGCCGTCGACCCCATGTTCGGCAACCTGATGGACGCCGACGGGCTGATCCGCGACGCCCACGGTCTCGGCCTGCGGATCATCGTCGACCTGGTGCCCAACCACTCCTCCGACCAGCACGAGTGGTTCAAGCGTGCCCTGCGCGAGGGCCCCGGCTCCTCGCTGCGCGACCGCTACCACTTCCGCCCCGGCAAGGGCGACGACGGCGAACTGCCGCCCAACGACTGGGAGTCCATCTTCGGCGGCCCGGCCTGGACCCGCGTCACCGAGCCGGACGGCACCCCGGGCGAGTGGTACCTGCACCTCTTCGCGCCCGAGCAGCCCGACTTCAACTGGGAACACCCCGCCGTGGGCGACGAGTTCCGCTCGATCCTGCGGTTCTGGCTGGACATGGGCGTCGACGGCTTCCGTATCGACGTCGCGCACGGCATGGTCAAGGCGGAGGGCCTGCCGGACCTCGGCGACCACGACCAGCTGAAACTGCTGGGCAACGATGTCATGCCGTTCTTCGACCAGGACGGCGTGCACGACATCTACCGGCAGTGGCGCACGATTCTCGACGAGTACTCCGGCGAGCGCATCTTCGTCGCCGAGGCGTGGACGCCCACGATCGAGCGCACCGCCAACTACGTGCGCCCCGACGAGCTGCACCAGGCCTTCAACTTCCAGTACCTCGGCACCCATTGGGACGCCGCCGAGCTGCGTTCCGTGATCGACCGCACGCTCGACGCCATGCGTCCGGTCGGCGCCCCCTCCACCTGGGTGCTGTCCAACCACGACGTGACCCGGCACGCCACCCGGTTCGCCAACGAGGCCGGCCTCGGCACCCAGATCCGCACCGCGGGCGACCGGGCGCTGGGTCTGCGCCGGGCCCGCGCCGCGAGCCTGCTGATGCTGGCGCTGCCCGGCTCGGCCTACGTCTACCAGGGCGAGGAGCTCGGCCTGCCCGACGTCGTCGACCTGCCGGACGAGGCGCGCCAGGACCCCGCCTTCTTCCGGGGCGCCGGACAGGACGGCTTCCGCGACGGCTGCCGGGTGCCGATCCCGTGGACCCGCACCGGCTCCTCGTACGGCTTCGGCGACGGTGGCAGCTGGCTGCCGCAGCCCGCCGAGTGGGCGGAGCTGAGCATCGAGGCGCAGACCGGCACGGAGGGCTCCACCCTGGAGCTGTACCGCGCCGCGCTCGCCGTCCGGCGCGAGCGGTCCGACCTCGGCGCGGGCGACACCGTCAGCTGGCTGACGGCGCCGGAGGGTGTCCTCGCCTTCCAGCGCGGTGAGTTCGTCTGCACCGCCAACACCGGGAGCGAGGCCGTGACGGTCCCCGCGTACGGCCGGGTGCTCGTCGCGAGCGGCGAGGTGATCCTGGCGCAGGACGGCGAGGCGAAGCTGCCCGCCGACACGACCGTCTGGTGGGCGGTCTGATCCACGCGTGAGCGGTGTTCCGGTCCTGACCACCGGAGCACCGCTCGCCCGGGGGCGGGTCCGATCCGCACGCGGAAGCGGTGCTCCGGTACCTGACGGCCGGAGCACCGCTTCCGCGTGCGGCTCTTACTTCCAGGTGTCGCTCACGGCGTACCCGGCACCCGAGCCGGTGGTGTAGGCGCGGTTGCTCCCGGACTCCCAGGTCACCGTGCCCGACGCGTCCTTCTTGATGTACTTGTACGTGAACGAGGTCGACTTGGGCACGATCGCCGGCCGGCCCCAGTACGGGTACGAGGCCGAGGACAGCGGGATCGCGTCGGCGGTGTTCCAGGAGCCGAGCGACGGGATCGAACCGACCACGTACACGTTGGTGCCGTAGACGGTGGTCGCGGTCACTCCGAAGGTCAGGTCCGTCGCGTCGGCGTCGGCCACGTTCCAGGAGTTGTCGGCCGCCACGGCCGCCGTGCCGGTGGTGAGCGTCCGGTTCGCGTTGGATTCCCAGGTGACGTTCCCCGAGGAGTCCTTCTTGATGTACTTGTACGCGATCGTGCTGTTCGCCGGGAGCGAGACGTCCGCCTTCCAGACCGGATAGCCGGACGAGGACAGCTTCACCGCTCTCGCCGTGTTCCAGCCGCCCAGCGCGGCCGCCGAACCGACCACGTACACGTCCGTGCCCGAGGTGGTCGACGCGTATTCGCCGAAGGTCGCCGTCACCGTGCCGGTGCCCGGATCGGTGCCGCCACCACCGCAGTTGACGGTGCAGACGTAGTCCGGGTCGTAGAACGCGACGGCCCCCTTGGCGGGCACGGTCAGCGATGCCCTGCCGCCGGTCACCGTGACCGAGGTGGCACCGCCGTCGATCACGTTCGGATAAGTGCCGTCCGCGAGACCGGTCGTATACGTGTGCGTGCCGGCGCCCGAGCTGTTGTTGACGGCCACGAACCCGGCGCCGCCCCGGCCGAAGCCGATCACATTGGCGGCGGGGGACTGCCAGTTGGCGACGGAGTACCCGGCGGCCGCGTTGTGCCAGCCGATCATGCCGGAGACCGCGGTGTCACGGTCCAGGCAGTACCAGCCGGAGGCGCAGTCCGTGTCGGTGACGAAGCCGCCGCCCGAGTTCGGCGGTGCCTGGTCGCTCTGGCCGAAGGTCCAGCCGGCGTACACCGACGGCCTGCCGTAACCGCGCGCCAGCTGGAAGACGTTGGCGAGTACGGCGGTGGCGCCGTCCTTGTAGCCGAGCGAGTAGCCGTTGCGCTCGGTGTCGTGGTTGGTGACGAAGGTGTTGGAGTTCGCCTCGGCCGCCAGTCCCCAACTGCTGCCGAAACCCGACAGGTTGGCGATGTCGCCCTGGAACTGCGCCTTGACCTGCGAGGCGAAGGTGAAGTCGAGGACGTCACCGGTGCCGTAGTACTCGTCGATCGAGGGCGGCGTGCCGGGGTAGATCTCCTGGGTGATGTACGGCGCCGAACCCGATGTCGTGGTGTGCAGTCCGGCGACGATCGCGCTCATGTCGGCGGCCTCGATGTGCTTGGCCGCGTCGACCCGGAAGCCGTCGACGCCCAGGTCGATCTGCTGGTTCAGAAAGCCGATGATCTTCGTGCGGACCCCGCTCTCCGCGGTGTCCAGGTCGGGCAGGCCGAGGAGTTCGCAGTGCTGGACCTGATAGCGGCTGGTCCAGTCGGTGATCGTCGTGGTGCAGTCGTCGCTGTCGGCGGGGTCGTAGTCCGGGGTGTCGTACTTGCTGGAGACGACCGTGCCGTTGTAGCCGGTGCCGGTCTGGGCGGCCGTGTGGTTGATCACCGCGTCGGTGTAGACCTTGATGCCGGCCGCGTGACACGTGTCGACCATGGCCCTGAAACCGGACGCCGTGCCGAAGCGGCTGTTCAAGTTGTAGGAGTACGGCTGGTAGACGTCCCACCAGTAATAGTTGGCCTGCTTCAGGGACTCGGCGGGCGGGGCCACCTGCACCGCCCCGTATCCGGCCGGGTCGAGGACGTTCACGCACTCGGACGCGACCGACTTCCAGTTCCACTCCCACAGATTCGCGATCACATCGCCGTTGGGAACGCCGGTGTCGGCCGCGGCGGCCTGCTGGGCCGGCAGCGCGGCCAGCCCGCCGAGTGCCAGCGCGACGGTGACCAGCAGCCGGGGGACCCTTCTTCGTCGTAAGGCCATCGGGGTGCGGCTCCTCTCCGGATCCGGTCGGCACGGCCGCGGGGTGCGGGGCCGACCCGTGTGGAGCGTGGGACTGCCGAAGGGGGCGCGTCAATAAGGGAGTTGGAAGTTCTTTCGACATCTTGCTGAAACTTGATTGCAAGCGGTACGTTCCGATCCCCCCACCCGCACGACGAAGTGCAGGAGTACACACACATGGCAAGGAAAACGCTTGCGGCCTCGTTCGCCCTCGCGGCGGGCCTGGCGGTCTCGGTGACCGTTCCCCCCGGTACGGCGGCGGCCTCGCCGCCGGGCACCAAGGACGTCACCGCCGTCATGTTCGAGTGGAAATTCGACTCGGTCGCCAAGGAATGCACCAACACGCTCGGTCCCGCCGGTTACGGCTACGTCCAGGTGTCCCCGCCCGCCGAGCACATACAGGGCTCGCAGTGGTGGACCTCGTACCAGCCCGTGAGCTACCGGATCGCCGGACGGCTCGGCGACGCCACCGCCTTCAAGAACATGGTCAGCACCTGCCACACGGCCGGCGTGAAGGTCGTGGCGGACACGGTGATCAACCACATGGCGGCCGGTTCCGGCACCGGCACCGGCGGCTCTTCGTACACGAAGTACAACTACCCGGGCCTCTACTCCTCCGCCGACATGGACAACTGCACGTCCAGCATCAGCGACTACACCAACCGGGCCAACGTCCAGAACTGTGAACTCGTCGGTCTCGCCGACCTGGACACCGGCGAGGACTACGTCCGGTCGGCCATCGCCGGATACATGAACACCCTGCTCGGCTACGGCGTCGACGGCTTCCGCGTCGACGCGGCCAAGCACATGCCGGCCGCCGACCTCGCCAACATCAAGTCCCGGCTGAGCAATCCGTCGGTCTACTGGAAGCAGGAGGCGATCTACGGCGCGGGCGAGGCCGTCCAGCCCACCGAGTACACCGGCAACGGCGACGTCCAGGAGTTCCGCTACGCCTACGACCTCAAGCGCGTCTTCAACAACGAGAACCTCGCCTACCTGAAGAACTACGGCGAGGGCTGGGGCTACATGAGCAGCTCGGTCTCGGCCGTCTTCGTCGACAACCACGACACCGAGCGCAACGGCTCGACGCTCAACTACAAGGACGGGGCGAACTACACCCTGGCCAACGTCTTCATGCTGGCCCACCCCTACGGCGCCCCCGACGTCAACTCCGGCTACGAGTGGTCCGACGCGGACGCCGGACCGCCCAACGGCGGTACCGTCAACGCCTGTTGGCAGGACGGCTGGAAGTGCCAGCACGCCTGGCCGGAGATCAAGTCGATGGTCGCCTTCCGCAACACCACCCGTGGGCAGTCCCTCACCAACTGGTGGGACAACGGCGGCGACGCCATCGCCTTCGGCCGCGGCAGCAAGGGCTTCGTGGCCATCAACCACGAGACCTCCACGCTCACCCGGACGTACAGCACCTCGCTCGCCGCGGGCGCGTACTGCAACGTCCAGAACAACACGAGCATCACGGTGAACAGTTCCGGCCAGTTCACGGCGACGCTGGGTGCCAACACGGCCCTCGCGGTCTACGCGGGCAAGTCGAGCTGCTGAAACCTCTTTCTGCACGTTGCAAGACTCTTGCTGTAAACCTTGCGTGAGCGATACGGTCACGCGGGCGTTCGGCATCGTGGCCGAAACGCTGCGCGGGGTCGGACCCGAGTACGCCGTAATCGCTAGGAGTTCACAACTGTGGACCTGATACCGAGAGGGCCGGCGCGCCGCATCGGCCGCCCCAGGCTGCGCGCAGCCGTCCTCGCCGCCGCATTGGCCGTATCGCTTGCGCAACCCCTCGTGGCGCGGGCCCAGACCCCGCCCGCACCGCCGTCCGACGCGAAGCTCGCCGCCGAGCCCTCGCGACACGACGCCACCCGTGACCAGTTCTACTTCGTGATGCCGGACCGCTTCGCCAACGGCGACACGTCCAACGACGAGGGCGGGCTGACCGGCTCCCGGCTGTCGACCGGCTACGACCCCACCGACAAGGGCTTCTACCAGGGCGGCGACCTCAAGGGTCTGACCAAGCGGCTGGACTACATCAAGGGCCTCGGCACCACCGCCATCTGGATGGCGCCGATCTTCAAGAACCAGCCCGTCCAGGGCACCGGCAAGGACGCCTCGGCCGGCTACCACGGCTACTGGATCACCGACTTCACCCGGGTCGACCCGCACTTCGGCACCAACAAGGACCTGGAGACCCTGATCTCCAAGGCCCACGCCAAGGGCATGAAGGTCTTCTTCGACGTCATCACCAATCACACGGCCGATGTCGTCGACTACGAGGAGAAGTCCTACGGCTACCTCTCCAAGGGCGCCTTCCCGTATCTGACCAAGGACGGGAAGCCGTTCGACGACGCGGACTACGCGGACGGCACGAAGGGATTCCCGTCGGTGGACGCCGACTCCTTCCCCCGTACGCCGACGGTGCCCGCGGCGAAGAAGAACGCCAAGGTGCCGTCGTGGCTCAACGACACGACGATGTACACCAACCGCGGTGACTCCACCTACGCCGGCGAGTCCACCACCTACGGCGACTTCTCCGGCCTCGACGACCTGTGGACCGAGCGTCCCGAGGTGGTCAGCGGCATGGAGAAGATCTACGAGAAGTGGGTCCGGGACTTCGGCATCGACGGCTTCCGGATCGACACCGTGAAGCACGTGAACATGGAGTTCTGGACGCAGTGGGCGACCGCCCTCGACGCGTACGCCGCCAAGCACGGGCGCAAGAACTTCTTCATGTTCGGCGAGCTCTACTCCGCCGACACGTCGATCACCTCGCCGTACGTCACCCAGGGCCGTCTCGACTCCACCCTCGACTTCCCCTTCCAGGACGCGGCCCGTTCGTACGCCTCGCAGGGCGGCAGTGCGCAGAAGCTGGCGTCCGTCTTCGGTGACGACTACAAGTACACGACCGACAAGGCCAACGCGTACGAGCAGGTCACCTTCCTCGGCAACCACGACATGGGCCGCATCGGGTACTTCCTGAACCAGGACAACCCCAAGGCGACCGACGCCCAGCTGCTGAAGAAGGACAAGCTGGCCAACGAGCTGATGTTCCTCAGCCGCGGCAACCCCGTCGTCTACTACGGCGACGAGCAGGGCTTCACCGGCTCCGGCGGTGACAAGGACGCCCGCCAGACGATGTTCGCCTCCAAGGTCGCCGACTATCTCGACGACGACGAGATCGGTACCTCCCGGACGCACGCGAGCGACGCCTACGACACGAGCGCACCGCTCTACAAGCAGATCAGCGCTCTCTCCAAGCTCCGCAAGGACAACCCCGCCCTCACGGACGGAGTCCAGACCGAGCGGTACGCCGCGGACGGCGCCGGCGTGTACGCCTTCTCCCGTACGGACGCGAAGACCGGCACCGAGTACGTCGTCGCCGTGAACAACGCCGACGAGGCGAAGAAGGCGACGTTCGCGACGGGTTCGGCGGACATGAACTTCCGCGCCGTGTACGGGACCTCGGCCTCGGTGAAGAGCGACGCGGACAAGAAGGTCGACCTCACCGTCCCGGCGGGCTCGACGGTCGTCCTCAAGGCCGCAGGCCGGCTCGCCGCCCCCGCGTCGAAGCCGACGCTGACGCTGAAGGCACCCGCCGCGGGCGCCACCGGCACCGTCGAGCTCTCGGCGGACGTCGACGGCGGACGGCTCGACCGTGTCGTCTTCGCCGCCCAGGTCGGCAACGGCACCTGGCGCACGCTCGGCTCCGCCGACCACGCCCCCTACAAGGTCACCCAGGTCATCGGCGAGGACGTGCCCGCCGGAACCGCCCTGCGCTACAAGGCCGTCGTGATCGACTCGGCCGGACGCACGGCGAGCGCGACAACCGCCTCGACCACCGGCACCCCGCCCGCCGAAGAGATCCCCGCGGCCTCCTCCCGCGACTACGCGGTCGTCCACTACAAGCGCACGGAGGGCGACTACACCGACTGGCGCCTGTACGCCTGGGGCGACATCGCCGACGGCGAGTCCACGACCTGGCCGGCGGGCCACGACTTCATCGGCCGGGACGCCTACGGCGCCTTCGCCTACGTGAAGCTGAAGCCCGGTGCCTCCAGCGTGGGCTTCCTGGTCATCGACAAGGACGGCAACAAGGACGTCTCCGCCGACCGCACCATCGACGTCACCAAGACGGGCGAGGTCTGGGTCGAGCAGGGCAAGGAAGCCGTTCTCACCGAGCGGCCCGACCAGCCCGCCCAGGACAAGACCAAGGCGGTCCTCCACTACCACCGCGCCGACGGCGACTACAGCGGCTGGGGTCTGCACACCTGGACCGGGGCGGCGGCGCCCACGGACTGGACGAAGCCCCTAGAGCCGGTGCGGACCGACGCCTACGGAGCTGTCTACGAGGTGCCGCTCGCCGAGGGTGCCACCAGCCTCAGCTACATCCTCCACAAGGGCGACGAGAAGGACCTGCCCACCGACCAGTCGCTGGACCTCACGGCCAACGGCCACGAGGTGTGGCTGCTGAACGGCCAGGAGAAGTACCTGCTCCCGCAGCCCGCGGGCAGCGCGGCGGCGCTCGACCTGACCACCTCCAAGGCGGTCTGGATCGACCGGAACACGGTCGCCTGGAACGGCTCCGAGGCCGCAGTCTCCACCCAGCTCCTCTCCTCCCGCGACGGTTCCATCGCCGTCAAGGACGGCGGGCTGACCAGCGACGACGAGCGCTGGCTGCGACTGGAGAAGACCACCCTCACCGATGCCCAGAAGGCGAAGTTCCCGCACCTGAAGGCGTACACCGCCTGGACCGTCGACCCGCGCGACCGCGACCGGGTGCGCTCGGCGCTCGGCGGCCAGCTCGTCGCCTCGCAACGGGCCGCGAACGGCGCCGTGCTGGCGGCGACCGGTGTCCAGATCGGCGGCGTTCTCGACGATCTGTACAACGCGAAGAGCGCGCGGCTCGGGCCGGTGTTCCGCGACGGCGTCCCCACCCTCTCGGTGTGGGCCCCGACCGCGCAGTCGGTCAGCCTCGACCTCGACGGCTCCACCGTTGCCATGAAGCGCGACAGCGCCACCGGCGTCTGGTCCGTCACGGGCAAGCGGTCCTGGACGAGCAAGCCCTACCGCTACGCCGTGAAGGTGTGGGCGCCGAGTGTCCGGAAGATCGTCACCAACAAGGTGACCGACCCGTACTCGGTGGCCCTGACCACCGACTCGAAGCGCAGCCTGGTCGTGGACCTGGACGCCAAGTCCCTGGCCCCGTCCGGCTGGTCCTCGCTCAAGAAGCCCAAGGCCGTGCCGCTGAAGGACGCGCAGATCCAGGAGCTGCACGTCCGCGACTTCTCGGTGGAGGACAAGACCGTCCCCGCGAAGGACAAGGGCACCTACCGCGCCTTCACCGACAAGAACAGCGACGGCTCGAAGCACCTGAGGAAGCTGGCCGCGTCCGGCACCTCGTACGTCCACCTGCTGCCCGCGTTCGACATCGCGACGATTCCCGAGAAGAAGGCGGACCAGCAGACCACCGACTGCGATCTGGCCTCCTACGCCGCAGACTCCCAGAAGCAGCAGGAGTGCGTGGCGAAGACCGCCGCCAAGGACGCCTACAACTGGGGCTACGACCCGTACCACTACACGGTCCCCGAGGGTTCCTACGCCACCGACCCCGACGGCACCAGGCGCACGGTTGAGTTCCGCGACATGGTCAAGTCCCTGAACGAGGACGGCCTGCGGGTCGTCATGGACGTGGTCTACAACCACACCGCCGCGAGCGGCCAGGCCGACACCAGCGTCCTCGACCGGATCGTCCCCGGCTACTACCAGCGGCTCCTCGCCGACGGCAGCGTGGCCAACTCCACCTGCTGCGCCAACACGGCGACCGAGAACGCCATGATGGGCAAGCTGGTCGTCGACTCGATCGTCACCTGGGCCAAGGAGTACAAGGTCGACGGCTTCCGCTTCGACCTGATGGGACACCACCCCAAGGCCAACATCCTCGCGGTCAGGAAGGCCCTCGACGCGCTCACCCTCGCGAAGGACGGCGTCGACGGCAAGAAGATCATCCTGTACGGCGAGGGCTGGAACTTCGGCGAGGTCGCCGACGACGCCCGGTTCGTCCAGGCCACCCAGAAGAACATGGCGGGGACCGGGATCGCGACGTTCTCCGACCGCGCCCGTGACGCCGTACGCGGCGGCAGTCCCTTCGACTCCGACCCCGGCATCCAGGGCTTCGCGTCGGGCCTGTTCACCGACCCCAACTCCTCCACCGCCAACGGCACCCCGGCCGAGCAGAAGGCCCGCCTGCTGCACTACCAGGACCTCATCAAGGTCGGCCTGACCGGCAACCTGGCCGGATTCCGGTTCACCGACTCCGCGGGCAAGGAGGTCAAGGGCTCCGACGTCGACTACAACGGCCAGCCGGCCGGCTACGCGGACGCTCCGGGCGATGCGCTCGCCTACGCCGACGCGCACGACAACGAGTCGCTGTACGACGCGCTGACGTACAAGCTGCCCGCGACGACCGGCGCGGCGGACCGGGCCCGGATGCAGGTCCTGGCGATGGCGACGGCCACCCTCTCGCAGGGACCGTCCCTCTCCCAGGCAGGCTCCGACCTGCTGCGCTCCAAGTCCCTGGACCGGAACTCCTTCGACAGCGGTGACTGGTTCAACGCCATCCACTGGAACTGCCAGGACGGCAACGGATTCGGGCGCGGGCTGCCTTTGGCCGCCGACAACGCCTCCAAGTGGCCCTACGCCACGCCGCTGTTGACGTCCGTCAAGGTGGGCTGCGCACAGATCGACGGCACCTCGGCCGCCTACCAGGACCTGCAGCGGATCCGTACGAGCGAGGACGTCTTCTCGCTCTCCACGGCCGGTCAGGTGCAGTCCAAGCTCTCCTTCCCGCTGTCCGGGAAGGACGAGACCGCCGGGGTGATCACCGTGAGTCTCGGCGACCTCGTGATCGTCTTCAACGCGACCCCCGAGAAGCAGAAGCAGATCGTCGGCTCCCTGGCCGGGAAGGCGTACGCGCTGCACCCGGTGCAGGCGTCGGGCGCGGACTCTGTCGTCAAGTCCTCGTCCTACGCGGAGAAGACGGGCACCTTCGCCGTTCCGGGCCGGACGGTGGCGGTTTTCACCCGCACCTCGTGACAGCGGGCTAGCCCGGTGAGGGCGGCTTCGGACACCCGGACCGGATCCGGTGGCCGGAGCCGCCCTCACCGGCACCTGTGCCCCGATGGACTGTTCCCCTGGACGCCGACGACACGACGTCCACTCTGCTTCGGCAGGGGCGGGGCAAGGGGCAGGGACAGGGAGGGCGACATCGCGCTGCCGGCGATGCGGCTAGGGTGATCGGGACCGTCCCTGGAATCAGGAGTGCTCATGCCGCAGATCACCGTCGACTACTCCGCGCCGCTCGAAGACGCCTTCGACCGGCCCGGGTTCGCCCTGGCGCTGCACGCGGAGGTCGTCCGGACGGTCGCCGCGAAGCTCGGCGGCTGCAAGACGCAGTTCCGTCGGACGGAGGATACCGTCGTCGGCGCGGACACCGGCGGGCACGCCGTCGTCCATGTCACCCTCGGTCTGCTCGCCGGGCGGACCGAGGAGGCCAGGGCGAAACTGACCGAGGCCGTGCTGGAACTGCTGAAGACGCATGTGAAGCCGGCCGAGGGCCTGGAGCTGCACGCCTCGGCCGAGGTACGCGACCTCGACCCGTCGTACCGCAAGTTCGAGGCATAGTCCCCAGGGCGGAGTCCCCAGGCTCCGGCCGAGTCCGGCCGTACGGGTCGGGCCCCCGCGCCCGTTCCTAGGGCGCGGGCGGCGAGGCCAGCGCGAGCAGCCGGACGACGAGGTCGCTGAACGGCCCGTCGCCCGGCTCGTTCGTGAGCCCCTTGCGCAGCAGTTCGGCGACTTCGGCGTCGTAGGCGGCGCTCACCGCCGCCAGGGCCGCGAAGTCGTGCACGAGCTGGACCTCCAGCTCGCCGCGCGGAATCCGCCGCCCGTCCAGCCAGATCAGCGCGGTCGACTCGACGAGCGAGATCCAGGAGCGGACCACGAGTTCCAGCCGCGCGGGCGGGTTCTCGACGTCCAGATGCGACAGGATCTGGAGGTACGCGGCCTGCCGTACGGCGTCGACGAGGGCGTTGGTGGTGGACGAGCCGACGGCTGGGCCACCCCGCATCAACGCCGCGAAACCGGGCCCGTGGTCGTCCACGAAGTCGAAGAACCGGCGCATCACCCGCAGCAGCCGTGCTCCCAGCGGCCCTTCGCGGGACTCCACGAACCGGCCCGCGAGATCGTCGGCCGCACGCTGCAACGCGGCCTCGTACAGACTGAGTTTGCCCGGAAAGTAGTGGTACACGAGCGGTCGCGAGATGCCCGCGGTCGCGGCTATCTCGTCGATGGAGACCTCGTCGGGCGAGCGTCGGCTGAACAGTTCGAGGGCGACGCCGATCAACTGCTGCCGTCGCTCCTCGACACCCATCCTGCGGCGTACCCCGGTTGTCATGCGAACACCTTACCGATCGGATCCGTCCCGGAACGGGCCGGTCCGGTCCGGGAACGTTCACATGTCCAGCACGATTCTCCCACCCCGCGTACGCGAGACACAGATCAACATCGAGTCGTCACGCTCCGCGTCCGTCAGCAGCTCGTCCCGGTGCTCGATCTCTCCCTCCAGGACCCGCTGTTGGCAGGTCCCGCAGAATCCCTGCTCACAGGAGTAGAGCGTGTCGGGCAGTTCCGCGCGCACCGCGGCGAGGACCGTCGAGTCGGCGGGCACGGTCACCGTGCGTCCGCTGCGCCGCAGTTCGACCTCGAAGGGGCTGTCGCTCTCGCCGGACGCACGGGCCGTGAACCGCTCCAGGTGCAGCGTGCCGCCCTCCGGAATCCGCGCCTCGACCGCCGCCGTCAGCCCGTCCGGACCGCAGCAGTAGACCGCCGCTCCCCGGGGGAGGTCCTCGAACAGCGCGTCCAGGTCCGGCAGCCCGTCCTCGTCCTCCGCGACGACGGTGACCTTCGTACGGTCCAGCTTCTCGATCTCCTCCAGGAACGGCATCGAGGCGCGCGTTCGGCCGCCGTACAGCAGCCGCCAGTCCGCGTCCTCCCGCAGTGCCCGCAGCATCGGCAGGACCGGGGTGATCCCGATCCCGCCCACGACGAAGAGGTAGGCCGGCGCGTCCACGAGCGGGAAGCGGTTGCGCGGTCCGCGCACCTCGACCGCCATGCCCTCCCGGAGCTGTTCGTGCACCTCGCGCGATCCGCCCCGACCGTCCTCGACCAGCCGGGTCGCGACCGTGTACGAGGAGGTGTCCTCGGGGTCACCGCACAGCGAGTACTGCCGGACGAGCCCCGACGGCAGCACCAGATCGAGATGGGCCCCCGGCTCCCAGGGCGCCAGGTCCGCTCCTTCCAGGCGCAGCTGGACGACGCCGTCGGCGACCCGCTCGTGCCGGGCGACCAGCAGCCGAAGGGCCCGGGAGCGGGGCCGGCCGGAGACCGGGTTCTCCAGGGCCGGCAGCGGCCACAGCGGTGACGCCCCGATCCGGCGGCGCAGCGCGCGCCGGACGACCAGCGCCGCACCCGCGACGGCCACGACGGTCCGCACCTTGGGCATCACGCGGCACCAGCGCCCTTCCCGGCGGCCGAGGCAGCCGTCGCGGCCGGCGAGGAGGCCAGATACGCGACCGCCTGCTCGGTGGAGCCCTCCTGCGAGGGGTGATACGCGCGGCTGAGATAGCGGGGGATGGACTTGAGCATGTCTCCGGTGGACGGCAGCACGCCCCGCTTCCCGCCGACGTAGAAGTCCTTGAAGCTCGCCCGGCCGTTCGCCAGGGTCGGGTCGTTCTCCATGAAGAACCGGGCACCGCGCTGCCACAGGAAGACGAGCGCGGTGAACGCGGTCGCCCAGGTCCGCGCGCGCCGCCGGTAGCTGCCGTCGACGTGCAGGAACAGCTCGAACGCCACCGAGCGGTGCTCGACCTCCTCCGCGCCGTGCCAGCGCAGCAGGTCCAGCATGGTCGGATCGGCGCCCCGCCGGTCCAGCTCCTCGGCGTTCAGGACCCAGTTGCCGAGGAAGGCGGTGTAGTGCTCGATCGCGGCGATCAGGGCGACCCGCTCCAGCAGCCACCACTTCCGTGCCTTGCCCGGGGGCAGCGTCCGGTCGCCGAGCAACTTCTCGAAGAGCCAGTCGACCTGCGCGGTGTACGGCGTCGGGTCGAGCCCCAGCTCCTTGAGATGCGGCAGCACCTCGTCGTGCGCCTGCGAGTGCATCGCCTCCTGCCCGATGAACCCGATGACGTCCGCGCGCAGCCGCTCGTCGCGGATGAGGGGCAGTACCTGCTGGTACACGTGCACGAACCACCGCTCGCCGGCCGGGAGCAGCAGGTGCAGCACATTGATGGTGTGCGTGGCGAACGGATCGTCCGGCACCCAGTGCAGCGGTGTGTCCTCCCAGGAGAACGACACCTTCCGCGCCTTGAGCGCCGTCCACTCGGACTCGACCGGCAGGGGCAGCCGGGCCTGCGTGTTAGACATGGCGTCAATGTACTGACGGGTAGGCGCGTGGGAGAACCCCTGTGCGCCCACTTATTTACATCCGTGTCAGCAATGGGTCCGACGTGACGGCGGCCGGGTCCGGGAAGGGTGCCGAGTCCGGCAGCCGTGCCGGGTCCGCGAGGGCCGCGCGGGGTGCCGGCGTCCCGGTCAGGCGCGGCACCCGGTGGGCGCGGGCATCCCGGTGAGGTGTCGGCGTCCCGGTGAGGCCGGAGTGGCGGCGCCGCCCGCCGCCCCGGGAAACGTGCGGGGCGGCGGGTGGCCGGGTTCAGCGCAGTCCGGTGATGCCCCGGCCGTCCGACAGGGTCCCCTTCAGCTCGGCCCGCGCCCCCTGCTTCGTCCGTACGGCGAGCTGGGAACCCTCCGACGAGCCGCGCACCCCGCCCGTCGCGTCGACCGACGCGGTGTCCTTGCTGCCGGCCGCGAGGAGATACCAGGCCCCCGCCCCCGACTTCCACAGCACACCGGCCAGCACATGCGGGTCGCGGGAGCCGCACGCCGGGGAGTTCTCGGCCTTCGCGACGACCGCCCCGTACGTCCCGCCCGGGGTGCGGAACTGGGCCAGCACCCGGGTGCCGCCGCCCCGCCAGGTGTCCGCGCGGGTGCACACCCACTCCGCCGATCCGCTCGCGTCGGGCAGCGGCTGCCGCGCGTACTGCCAGGTGTTCACGGACCGAATGCCCTGCGAGCGCACGGAGGCGAGGGAGCACGCGAACGGCGCCCACCCCCGCAGGTCCTGGGCGCCCGACGCCTCCCGGGACGCGGTGGGCCGGCCCGAGGAGAGGCGGGCCGGGGTCAGCTCGCCGAGGTCGGTCAGCAGATGCGTGCCGGAACCGTCCTTGATCTGGAGCACGTTCCACGAGGTGCACGCGCCGGTCTGCGGCGGACCGGCCAGCGGGGAGGTGGCGCCGTCCGCGGACAGGGTGAGGTCCATCGCCCCGGCGGAGGGCTTCAGCAGGTCGCGCTCGGCGGCCTTCTTCACCCAGGGAGCCGTCAGATAGCGGACGTTGCCGTCGGCCCGGCCCAGCACCACCGCGCTCGCCTCGGCCCCGCTCGCCGCGTCGACCCGCGCGAAGTCGAGCGCCGCTCCGCCCGTGCCGTCCCTCGGCTCGGCGTAGCGCGCGATGCGCAGACCGTCGTAGAGCAGCACCACACGCGCCTGGTCGACCTCGCCCGCGTAGAGGAGCTGGGGCGGGCCGGGCGGGGCACCGGAAGGTGTGCCGGGCGTCGCCGAGACCTGCACGGATTCGCCGGGCCTGGCCCAGACGGCGAGCGCGCGGCGCAGCAGCGCGGTGTCCTCGACGAGGTCGCCGCGGGCCGGCCACACGGAGAAGTCGGTGCGCGCCGAGGACTCCCAGGCCGCAGCCGCGACCCGCTCCAGCCTGGCGGGGTCGAGGGCGGCCTCGGCGGCCGGGTTCTGCGCGTAGGAGGGGGCCGCGGCGCCGTCCGGGCCCCAGCCGTCGCCCGGCAGTCCGAGCAGCGCGCCGCACACGGCCACGGCGGCGGTTGCGGCGAGGGCGGCCTTCATGTGCTGCCTGCGCCGCATCAGGTCGGTGGGCCGGGCGTGCAGCGAACAGGGGTCGAACTCGGGGGAGTCGAGCAGCGCGTCCCGCGCCTCGACGCCCGCGGCCTCCTTCAGCGCGGCGGCCGGGTCCGCGACGCCCGCCGCCGCCAGCATCCTGTGCAGGTTCGCGTCGGACAGCTTCTCCAGGCCGCGCAGCACGTAGGCGGCGCGGGCCGGCCCCGACAGTGCGGACAGCTGCTGGTCCAGGGCCAGTTCCTCGGCGCCGCCCGAGCGCGGGAAGAGCCGCAGGCCCCACACATGGGGGAGGAGGGGCGGCAGCTGGGACCGCTTGGGCCACGCCCGCCGCTTCAGCGGCAGCCCCGCCTCCAGTGCCGTACGCACCACCTGCAGGCGTACGAAGGCGTAGCCCGGGTCGGTGTCGCGGCCGCCGCCGCTCTGCTGCGCCGGGATGACCGACGCGTCGCCCGAAGCGCGGCCGCGCGGCAGCGCGCGCTGGGTGAGGGCGTGCGCGGTGAGTACCCGGCGGTTGCGGCCGAGGCTCGGCGGAAGCACGAGATAGGCCAGCCGGACCAGCCGCGGGTAGTGCTCGACGAGCGCGGCCTCGGCCTGCTCGACGTCGACGACCGCTCCGGAGGAGGCTGCGGGGCGCGGGGCTACATCCTGTGACTGCACGTTCAGCAGAACGAGCGAATCGGTGGATGGTCACCGGCGCCCCGCCGAGGGCTCAGTCCCCCGAGCCCTCGGGCTCCACGAGCAGTCGCGCGTAGTTCGCCATCGACCGCTGGTAGCGCGGCAGATGGGGGGCCAGCGCGCCGATCACCAGGGACAGGCCCTCGCGTTCGCGGCCGAGGTCGGCGAGGCAGAGCGCCAGACAGGCCCGCACCGCGTCGTCCAGCTCGTCCGAGGGCCCGACCAGTTCGGGGGTGAGGAGCTTGACGCCCTCGTCCGCCTGTCCGATGTTCCGCAGCGAACTGGAGAGCTGGATCTTCGCGCGCCGGCCCTTGTACCCGTTCAGGCCGAGGGCCAGCGCCTCCCGGTACAGCGGTACGGCCTTGTCCGAGTGGCCCGTCGAGTCCCAGGCGCAGGCCTGCTCGAAGGGTCCGAGGGGGCTGTGCGCGGGCAGTTCGGCGACCAGGATGTCGATCACCGCCCGGAAGTCCGCCGCCCGCTCTTCCTCGTAGTCGTCGAAGGTGGCCCAGGCCGCCGCCGTACGCTCTTCCCAGTCTTCGTTCACAGGTGACACCCTCGCACAGCTGTACCCCTGGCGGTATCGGGTTCACCACCCGGAACGGCGGCCGATTGAGCACGGGGCCGCCGGGAGCCGTATCGAAGGCAGAGCCCTCGCCGGGGCTCTCCTCGGCGTGAACGCCGACAGGTACCGGAGGAACGTATGAGGTTGACACGCGAGAAGCTTCTGGCCGGGGCGGCCGTGGCCGCTCTGCTGGCACTGACCGGCTGCGGCGGCGGCTCGGACGACAAGGGCGCGGGAGCGAAGGAGACCGTCCCGGCCACGGCGACCGGCAGCCTGGAGGACCTGGCGGCCGAGGTGAAGTGCAAGCCGGACATCCAGACCGACGCGGACGAGATCCGCCAGGGCGTCTGCAAGATCAGCGCCGGCAAGTTCATCCTGGCGACCTTCGCCACGGACCGCGGCCAGCGCGACTGGCTCAACGGGGCCAAGGACTACGGCGGGTCGTATCTCGTCGGTGCCAAGTGGGTCGCCGTCGGGGACCAGAAGATGGTCACGACACTGCGCGGTCAGCTCGGCGGGACCTTGGAGGAGGGGGCCTCGCACCACTCGGGAGGTAGTGGTGGTGGGGGAACCGAGACCGAGCACTCCGGTCACCACAGCGGCTGACCGCGCAGGACTTGGGGAGAAAAGAGAGCCGGTGGCGGGAGATCCCGCCACCGGCTCTCTCATGGGGGCTACTTACAACGCTGGCCGTTGTTGATGCAGGTGACCATCTTGTTCATCAGCTTGTCGTCGAAGACGTTGATGAAGTCGTCGTGGTCGGTGGTGGCCTTGTGCAGCTGCTCGGGGAAACCGTCCACCGCGTAGGCGTTCTTGATCTGCCCGTTGGTGAGGGTCGGGGCCCGGAAGCCGTAGACCAGTCGCATCGTCAGCTGCGGGATGGCCTTGAAGCCGTTCGCGCAGTTGCCCTGGGCGTCGGCGAAGGCCACGTGGGTGCGGTGGTTCGCGCTGTCGGCGTTCACCCCGTCCCAGCAGCTCTGGAAGGCGAAGGTGCGGACCACGGTGCTGCCGCGCGGGCAGATCGGGTACTGCGCCGTCAGCTGCACCTTGTTCTCGAAGCCGGTGCAGCTCCAGTGGGCGTTGGCGTTCGCGAGGCCGTTGGTCGTGGTCTTCGCGTCGCCGGTGATGATGCGCAGGAACTTCGGCATCGCGACGACCTTGCTCTTCGCGTTGCCGACGAACTTGATCTGCGCCTGCTTCACCTGCTGGATCTGGCCGACGTTGAGTTCCTTGCCGCCGCCGTCGTTGTTCTGGTCGAAGTCCTGCGTACCGTTCTGGATACGCACGACCGGCCAGTAGTACGACGACTTGTCACCCTGGTTGGCGCAGGAGGTCTGGGCCGCCGCGAAGGTGTCGTTGTTGGCGAAGGCGTCGTTCGACTGATTGCCGACGTAGTCGTGCAGGTGGTGCGCGCCGTTGGTGACACCGGGCGCCACGATCACGTTGTCGGTGTTGAACTTCTTGTTCGCGTTGACACCGCAGGACGACGAGAAGGTACCCGCCGAGCCGGCTGCCTGGGTCCGGGCCTTGCGGGCCACATTCGGCTGGACCTTCGTGATGTCCACGAAGTCGGCTGCCACCGGACCGTTTCCGGCCTGGCCGCCGTTGCCCGCCTGCGCACCTCCGGCACCGGCACCGGCACCGGCACTGGCGCTCGCGCTGGCACTCGCGCCGGTGCCTGCTCCGGCACCTGCGCCCGCACTGGCACTCGCCGACGGACTGGCAGCGCCGCCGCCGTTGTTCTGGCCACCGGCGTTCGTCTGGTCCGCGGGCGCACCCGTGCAGGTGGAGAGACCGTCGAGCCAGCCCGGAGCCCTTCCGCCGACCCGGTTGATCTCCAGCTTGATCCGGTCGATGATCACCGACCGGTTGTTCTTCAGCGGATTGAGGATGGAGTTCTGAACGAAACTCGCGTCCCTCGTCTGCGCGTCACGGGTGGTGGCCAGTCGCTGGTAGGCGGCGGTGATCTGCTGGTCGAGCGTGGCCAGTTCTCCGTCGACCTCACCCCGCGCCTGCTTCGGAACGTTGGTCAGCTTCTGACCGACATCCGGACAGGTGATCGTCGCGACCTGCGCGCCGGCGGCCTTGGTGGTGTTGGTAGACGAGTTCTTCTCGTGTGCCGAGGCGTAGAAATTCGCCCAGACCAGCCCACCCCCGCCGATCGCGAGCGCAGCCGACGCGGCAATGGCACGAACGGCCAGCGGCGAACGGCGTTTTCGTATGTTGCGTCCCATGGAACTCCTCTGACTTCCTTGCGGGGCAGCGAGGCGCCCGACAGGAGTGAAGCGGCTCCATTCCATACGCACGAGGCGCGTGAGGTGTTCAGGAGCCTCCAAAGAAACTTAGAAGTTCGTGAGACCAATTCGGGCACAATGGGCTCAGAAGCCCGCGAATTCACGAGAGTTGATCTGCGTATTCAGGTTTGACGGCGCTTTTTGACTGAAATTCAGTGAGCCGCTTCGATCCGAATGGGCGAGCCCCGTGAGGACACTTCGGTGGCCGTCGTCCCGGGACCTCCGCCTTGGCAAGGACGGTGGAGGGTGCCGGGTGATCGTCCGCCCAGGGAGCGGGAGTTGGGCAGTGATCGCCCACTCGGCCGCCCTCGTGCCAGCAGGTAGGGCCCTTCCCGTTCGCGGGGCGTGAACCACCCGCGGAGGCGATCGCGAAGCCGTGTGCCCGGAGTATCCGGCGCGGGCCGTCGCGGCGGGAACAGATCCGCCGACCGAGAGGGCGGTCATCGGGCCGGGCACCGTGATGGGGGAGGCCGAAGCCCACCCCCATCACGGGCGGGAATGTCCACGGGGTCAGGAATTCCCGGGCGTTCAGATCCCGAGGACCTTCGCCTCCACCGCCGGATCCAGTCCCACCGGCGGCCGGTCGGCCCGCACGGGCGCCACCCCGCCGCGTGACCGGAGCCAGCTCCAGGTGTCGGCGACCGTCTCCTCGACCGGCCGGCACCGCAGCCCCGCGTTCACCGCCCGGGAGACGTCCGCCGAGAACAGCGCGGCCTCGAAGTCGCTCCCGGCCGGCACCCACACCGGCAGCTGGGTCCACGGCTCGATCCCGGCGGCGAGAACGGCCTCGGGCTCCGTCCAGCGGAGCTCGGCCCGCGCCCCGGTGACCCGCACGCACGCGTCGAGCAGTGCGCCCATCGTGCTGTGCCCCGAGGGGCCGGCCAGGTTGTACGCCCCGTGGAGTTCCGCGTCCACCGCCCCGAGCGTCCACTCCGCGAGGTCCCGGACGTCGATGTACTGGAGCGGCAGATCCCGCGGCCCGGGAGCGAGCACGGGACCGCCCGCCGCGATCCGGTTCAGCCACCAGGGCAGCCGCCCGATGTTCTCGTACGGCCCGAGGATCAGTCCGGACCGTACGAGCAGGGAGCGCCCGGTGCCGAAGGCGTCGAGCGCGGCCAGCTCCCCGCCCCGCTTGTCCCGGGCGTAGTCGGTCCCGTCCGCGTCGGCCGACGCCCCGTCCACGAGCTTCGTGTCCTCGTCGTATCCGGCTTCCGGGGGCCACGCGTACACGGAGGAGCTCGACACGTACACATGACGGGACACCCGCCCGGCCAGCAGCCGCGCCGCGTCCCCGACGACCCGGGGCGCCCCCGACCAGGTGTCGACGACGGCATCCCACTCGTCCGAGGTGCCGGCGAGCGCCGCGAGGCCTTCCGGCGCCGTCCTGTCGCCCAGCAACGACCGGACCCCGGAGGGGGGCCGGTGCCGTCCGCGGTGGAAGACGGTGACCTCCCACCCCCGGCCGAGCGCCGCCTCCACGACGGCCCGCCCCACGAACTCCGTACCGCCCAGCATCAGAAGTCTCCGTGTCATACGGACGACTCTGCACGGACTCCCCGCCCGGTGGCACGGGAATCTGCTGACAGGCGAATCAAGAAGGCGTCCACGCCCGGCCGGAGCGGTCGACGCCGGACGGAGGCGTCGACGTCCGGCCGGGGGTGTCAACGACCGGTCGGCGGAGCGTACTTGTAGCCGACTCGGCGCACCGTCTGGATCGCCTGGCGGTGCAGCGCCCCGAGCTTGCGGCGCAGCCGGGCGACATGGACGTCGACGGTCCGCCCGTCCCCGACGTGCCCGTAGCCCCACACCGTGGAGACCAGCTGGTCGCGGGTGTGCACCCGGTGCGGATGCCGGACGAGATGCGCGAGCAGCTCGAACTCCAGATACGTGAGGTCCAGCACCTGCCCGTCGATCTCGGCGGTGCGCTGCACGGTGTCGATGCGCACCAGCGGCTCGGCGCCGCCGTCACGGGCGGCCGGCGGCTCGGCCCGGTCCGTCACGGCGAGCGGCAGGAGGGGCTGCTGGTCCGCCGGTACGAGGACCAGGTAGCCGATCATCGGCGGCTGCCCCGGCAGGACCGGCAGCGCGTGCTGGGGAGCGGGCAGCCAGGTGGCGCCCGGCGGCAGGAAGTCGGCGACGTTCACGACCTCGTCCGGGTCCACGGCACGCAGTCGGTGCCGTCCCGGGGTGGTCGAAGGGGTGGGGGCCGTCGCGACGGATGAGAAGGAACGAGTGGTCGCCATGAGAGGTCAGCTCTTTCGCGCGAAGAAGTTCGTCGGGAAGGTCGACGACCGCGAGTTCGTGGTCGGGGCCGTCGAGGACGTACGTCGTGCGCGCTGGCCGAAGGCCGGGGGTGTACGGCTTTAGAGGGCCGGCGCGTTCATCGCGCGGCAACACACCCGGTCGAAGTCGTGGTGCTGACGAGAAGGCCAGAAGGGCTCGAGGTCATGGCGACCCGTCGCGGTGTACTTCTGGAAGCTGGCCATGGCTCCATTGAAGCAGAAGCCGGAGCCCGGCAGGAGACCTCTCTCAAGGGCCGGACACTCCCTTGGCGTGAACTTGACGGTGCCAACCCCTAGCCGACCAGGCGCTTGTGCCATGTCAGCGCCGTGACGTGGACAGCGGTGCCGGGGGAGCCGTCCCACTGGGCGGACAGCCCGGCCGCGCCGAGCGCCGCGACGACCTCGCGCCCGACGGACGCCGTGGTCTCGGCCGACCCGTCGAACCCGCCGTAGAGCAGGGTCAGTCCGTGCCCCGCGGCGGCGCTCTCCGTGCACTGGGTGTGGAAATAGACGAAGCCGCGGTCTCCCTCGCCGCGCTCCCCGGCCATCTCGGCGGTGCCGCAGCTGCGGCAGCAGGTGAAGTTCTCGCGCGCGGTGATGCCCTGCGCGTCGAGCCCCTCGAAGACCCCGGTGAGGCGCTCGGGATCGGTGACTCCCTCCCACGCCTCCTGCTCGGCCAGCCGCTCCGTCCACAGCCGGTCCACGAGTTCCCTGGCCTGCGCCTTGGACACCGGACGGTGGTCGCCGTCGACGAGATATTCCTCGGCGTCCTCGGTGAGCCGCGCCCGGTCGTCGTACCCGCAGCGCAGCAGCTCGCGGATCCGGGCCTCGACCTCCTCCCGTACGTCCCCGGGGAGTTCCGGGATCTCCTGCGGGGCGTCATGGCCGAGCGGCTCCCACGGGATGCCCGCGTTCCAGCCGTCTTCCTCGCGGGCCCACCCCGCCATGGCGTCCGCGACCCGGTCCCGGTCGCCGAGAACCGTGCCGAAGAAGCGGTCCCGGCCCTCGCGGTGCTCCAACTGGTAATCCCCGCCGTGCTCGTGCCACACCTGGACGAAGACGTCCGGGAGGTCGGGTATCCGTTGCACGATCACGTAGTGGTCGCCGTCACCGCCGATCCGGTGCACCAGCTCCCGCAGCCGCCCGGCCGAAATCCGCGCGTGCTTCTGCCCGTTCTCGGTCTCGGCCTTGATGGCGAGGGACTCGTCGCTCTGCATGCGTCAAGACTGGCACGCCCCACTGACAACGCGACGGGCCGGACGGACCGGCTGGACCGACCGAAGGGCTGGACAACCGAAGGGGGCGCCCGCCGATTCGGCGGGCGCCCCCTTCGCGGGTGAGCGGGATCAGACCTGGTCGGCCTTCTCCAGGGCGGTGCAGCAGGTGTCGACGATGAGGCGCGTCACGACGTACGGGTCGACGTTCGCGTTCGGGCGGCGGTCTTCGATGTAACCCTTGCCGTCCTTCTCGACCTGCCACGGGATGCGGACCGAGGCACCGCGGTCGGAGACGCCGTAGCTGTACTCGTTCCACGGGGCGGTCTCGTGCAGGCCCGTCAGGCGGTCGTCGATGCCGGCGCCGTAGTTCTTGACGTGGTCCATCGGCTTGGAGCCCTCGCCGAGCGACTCGCAGGCGGTGATGATCGCGTCGTAGCCCTCGCGCATCGCCTTGGTGGAGAAGTTGGTGTGCGCGCCCGCGCCGTTCCAGTCGCCCTTCACCGGCTTCGGGTCGAGCGTCGCGGAGACGCCGAAGTCCTCGGCGGTGCGGTAGAGCAGCCAGCGGGCGACCCACAGCTGGTCCGAGACCTCCAGCGGTGCCAGCGGACCGACCTGGAACTCCCACTGACCGGGCATGACCTCGGCGTTGATGCCGGAGATGCCGAGACCCGCCTTGAGACAGTTGTCCAGGTGCGCCTCGACGACGTCACGGCCGAAGATCTCGTCCGCGCCGACACCGCAGTAGTAGCCGCCCTGCGCGGCGGGGAAGCCGCCCTCGGGGAAGCCGAGGGGGCGCGAACCCTTGAAGAAGGTGTACTCCTGCTCGATGCCGAAGATCGACTCCTGCGCGGCGAACCTCTCCGCGACCTCGGCCAGCGCGGCACGGGTGTTGGACTCGTGCGGCGTCATGTCGATGTTGAGGACCTCGCACATGACGAGGATGTCGTCGCCACCACGGATCGGGTCCGGGAAGCTGGCCACGGGCTTGAGTACGCGGTCCGAGGCGTGCCCCTCGGCCTGGTTCGTGGAGGAACCGTCGAAGCCCCAGATCGGCAGCTCAGCACCCTTGGCGTCGTCGGCCAGGATCTTCGTCTTGGAACGGAGCTTGGCCGTCGGCTCGGTGCCGTCGATCCAGATGTACTCAGCCTTGAAGCTCACGGGCCACATCCTTCGGGGTGGGTCTTGAGTCGCACTTGCGGGTGCTGCGGCGCTGCGGCACTGGGGCGCCGCTGGGGATGCCCGGCAGCCTGTCAACCAGCGATTTCCCGATCATTGCCCGAATGTGAACCCCGTGTTACCTGAGTTGTGTGTGCCTGGTCTCACACCACCTGTCCCGCTGCCGCCGTACGCGTGCGAGCGTTCGCGACCGCGATCGGCCGGCCCGTCGCCCGCCCGGGTCCCGCAGGTCCGGGGGAGAGGGCGAGCGGACGGCTCGTATGCGATGCGCGTGGGAGCGGTACGGGGGATGTGGTCCGGTTCCGCCCCGGTTGCCCGCCCATGCGAAGGCCCTGCCGCTTCCGATCCGGGGGAATCGGCGACGGCAGGGCCTTCGACCCGTTCTGCCCGTTACCCCACCTTCTCGATACGGGCCTTGCGGATCAGGAACTTGCCCGGTTCCCGGACCTGCTCGAAGGCCGCGTTGTTCAGCAGGACACAGCTGCCGGAGACCGAGGTGACCTCGACGGTCGTGGACTTGTTGTTGTCCAGGTTGGTGACCTTCAGCTTCGTCCCGGCCGGGAACTGGTTGCTGGACGCGGCCGGTGCGCCGCCCTCGCCGGAGAGCGTGACGGTCGAACCGTTGCAGACCTGCTGGCCGGTGGCGGCGCCACCGCCACCGCCGGCGTTGTTCGCGGGGGCGGACTGCGCCGGGGCCGAGGGAGCGGGCGCGGCCTGCGCCGGTGCGGACTGCGCCGGCTGCGGGGCGGTCTGGGAGTCCTGAGCCGATTCCCCGACCGCGCAGTTGGACGCTTCCTGCTGAACCTTGATCTGCGCGATGACGGCCTCGCGGTTGGCGATCCGTGCCTGCGACTGCGCGTCGGGGGCGGCCCGCTGGCCCTCGATGAACTTCTGGTTGTTGCCGAGCGCGGTGGCCAGACCCTTGCAGACCGTCGAGGTCTGCGCGTTCTGCACCGACGCCGCGTTCGAGGTGGCGGCCAGGGCGAATGCCCCACTGCCGGCCACGGTCACCGCGCTGACCAGCAGAGCGATCTTCTTCTTGGTGCTGAGAGTTCTCCTACGCGACATGCGCGCCTCCAGAGCGGGGGGGAGCGTTACGCCGCTATGTACGAGATACCGAACGCAGTTACTCAACGGTTTCGGCAATCACTTAAGTAACCTGGGTCACACGGGAGTTGAGCGGGGCGAGGACCGGCCGAGGACCGGCGGTGCATCCGCCGTGCACCTGCCGGGCGTCGGTCGGGCGTCCGTCGGGCGCCGGTCGGAGGTCGCCCTGGCGCCGCTCCGTGCCGCCCGGCCCGCTACCGGGACAGGGCGTCCCGTACCGCCTCGTCCGTGCGGCCCACCACGGCCGTCCCGTCCTCCGCGGTGATGATCGGCCGCTGGATGAGCTTCGGGTGCTCGGACAGCGCCTTGATCCACCGGTCCCGTGAACCGGCGTCCCGTGCCCACTCCTTGAGCCCCAGTTCCCTGGCGTCGGCCTCCTGGGTCCGCGTGATGTCCCACGGTTCGAGGCCGAGGCGGTCGAGGACGCCGCGGATCTCGTCCTCGCTCGGCACGTCCTCCAGGTAGCGGCGGACGGTGTAGTCGGCGCCCTCCGCGTCGAGCAGGCTGATCGCGCTGCGGCACTTCGAACAGGCCGGATTGATCCAGATCTCCATGCCGCACACGTTACGGGAGACACCTTCGTGTTCTGGTGTCACGGCAGCCTCAAAGGCCCTGTGGCCAGCGGCTCTTGTCAGTGCTCGGCGGTAGAATAGAAGCAGTGTTCGAGGGTGTCGCCGGGGGGTCCGGACGGCGCCCTGACCGCGACAGGAGGATGCCTGTGCCCGCTGCCGCACTGAAGCCGCTGCCCACTCAGTCCACATCCAGGAGGGCGGTCCCGCTGGATCTCCCGTACGAGCCCGTGGAGAAGCGCCCGCTGCCGCCGGGGCGCCCCCGCGACTGGTATGTCACGCACAACCGCCGGCTCAAGGCGATGCGACTCGCCATCGCCCTGCTCGACTCCGGTGTGTACGTGCCGAATCAGGCCCGCAACGAGAAGATCCGCGGCGCCGCGGAACTCATCGGCGTCCACCCGCCGTCGGACACCACGTGCCACATGGTGCGTGCGCTGATGAGGTACGCGCGCTGAGGAGTCGAGCGCGCTGATCACCGGTGCCGGGTGGCTCGCGCCCCGAGGCGGGGCCACCCGGCCCCGGAACCGGCGGTCACCCGGAACGGCTCCGGTCGCCGTTCGCGACCGGCACCGGCGCCGACGACCGTCGTCACCCGGTACCGGCACCGGCGGTCACCCGGCGTCGGTATCCGTCGTCATCCGGCAACCCGCGTCGGTCCTCACCCGGCCGACAACTCCCGCTCCAGGGGCGTCCGGAAGCGAGGAGTGACCCGGGTCCGCCCCACCCATGCCTGAAGGCGCTCGGCCTCCGCGGAGATCGCGGTCCGCGCCTCGCGGCCGACACCCCCGGAGTCCAGCAGCCGCCAGACCACCTCGCCGTCGGGCCGCTGCGCCCACCCCCCGACCACCCGGCCGTCCCACCACACCGTCGGTCCGACATTGCCGCTGCCGTCGAAAAGGGCGGGCCGCAGGGACGGGTCGAGGTACCAGTCCCGCTCCTGCCGGCTCATGGGCGTCGGATCGAGGCCGGGCAGCAGAGCGGCCCAGGGTGCCTCCGGCCCGGCGACCGGGTTCTCGTCGTCGGCCGCCACGTACCCCGTGAGCCCGTCGTCGAGCGAGACGGCCACCGCCCCGATCGCGGCAAGAGTCCGCCGTACGTCGGTGACCTTCCACCCCGTCCACCACTTGAGGTCGGCCTCCGTGGCGGGCCCGCACGCCATGAGCCAGCGGCCCAGCAGCTCGGATCGCGCCTCGGCGGGCGGGAGGTGCGGATGCGGTGGCGCGACCGCCCAGCGGAACTGGCTCGACGTCCAGGAACCGAGCGGGCGCCCGCGCACCACCCGGCCCTCGACGCCCAGCACCCGCATCAGCCGGGACGACACCGTCTGCGGACTCTCGTAGCTCTTCCCGGCCCCGTAGACGAACTGCTCCTTCAACCGCGGCTCGTCCCCGGTGAGTTCGTTCACCGTGGCCTGTCCGCGCCGGGCCAGCGCGGCGAGCGCGGACGCCTCGACCTCCGTGAGCCACTCCTCGGTCAGCCGTCCGTCGCTTCCGGTGACCATGTCCTTGACCAGCCCCGCCCGGGCCTTCGCGGCGATGTCGAGCCCGGTCGAGGCGTGCACCACGGCGGCCAGGCCGGTGGGGAACACGAACACGGTGTGCCGCATGCCGTGCATCCGTACGAGTGTCCGGTCCTCGTACAGTGCCCGGTCGACCTGCGCCACCGTCGCCCCGCCGTCCGTGAGCCGCGCGCCGACCGCCAGGTACACCGTCGCCGGGTCGGTGCCGTGCAGCGCCACCAAGGAGTCCGCGACCTCCTCGGGGGCCGCCGCCCGCGCGGAGCCCACGAGCCGCTGCCGCAGCCCGAGCCGTGCCCGTCGCTCCGCCACCCCGATGTGCCGCGGCTTCCCCGTCACGTCGCCTCCGTCCCGTCGCCCAGCACTCCCCGCTCCTCATCCTCTCGAACGCCCGCCCGTCACAGGGCGGGACTCACCCGTTCGCCGTAGCCGGGCATGCGGCGGCCCAGCCCGCGGCCTTGACTGGGGCCACCGCGAGGAAGCGGGATCCGGAGGCGAACCAGGACCACGTGGGGAGAGACGATGCATCAGAGGAACGGCATACGAGGACCGGTCCGTCTCATCCTGGCCGTGGCCGTGGTGGCGGCCCTGGCCGCGCAGCTGACCGCCTGTTCGGACGACAGCAGCCCCTCCGACACCGCCTCCAAGGCCGCGTCCGCCGCTTCCAAGGCCGCCTCCGCCGTCTCCGAGGCCGCGTCCGCCGCCACCGAGGCCGGTGACGCCCTCGCGTCCGCGACCGCCGAGGCCGGCAAGAAGTTCGACGAGTTCAAGAACGGCGCGGACGCCAAGGACGAGGTGAAGCTCGACGGCGGCGCGAGCCCCGACTCCGACGGGCGCGCCACGGTCAAGGTGACCGTCACCAACCCCACCTCCTCGGCGAAGTCCTATGTCGTCCAGGTCGACTTCCGCGACCAGAGCGGCAATCTCCTCGACACGACCGTCGTGACGGTGAACGACGTCGCGGGGGGCGCCTCCAAGGACGTCACCGCCCGCAGCAACCGTTCCCTCACCGGCGACGTCAAGACCGATGTCGCCCGCGCTGTGAGGCACTGACGGATGCTCCGGAACAGTGTCACGGCCACCTCGGCAGACCACGCCGCCCGGGGCCGGGCGGCGCGCAAGCGCGTCACCCGTTCCGCGCACGGCACCTGGATCCCCGCCGCCGACCGCCCCGATCCGGTCGGCCTCCTGCAACAGCAGGGCAGGGACCGGCTTCCGGAACTGCTGCCGATCCGGTACGCGCGGATGGCGGCGTCACCGCTCGCGTTCCTGCGCGGGGCCGCCGCCGTCATGGCCGCCGACCTCGCCGCCCAGCCGCACACCGGGCTCACCGTCCAGCTGTGCGGCGACGCCCACCTGCTGAACTTCGGTCTTTACGCCTCCCCGGAACGCTCCCTCCTCTTCGACCTCAACGACTTCGACGAGACCTTCCCCGGACCCTTCGAGTGGGACGTCAAACGGCTCGCGGCCAGCGTCACGGTCGCGGCCCGGGAGAACGGGCACAAGGAGGAGCACGTCTTCGGCGCGGCACGGGCCGCGGCAGGGCAGTACCGGGAGGCGATGCGACGGCTGGCCCGGCAGGGCGAGCTGACCGTCTGGTACGAGCACATCGACGCGGATCTGCTGCTGCCGCTGGTCCGCTCCGGCCGTCGGAGCCGGCGCGTCGAGGCGACCCTCACCCGGGCCCGCCGCCGCACCAGCCTGCAGGCGCTCGGCAAACTCACCGAGATCGTCGACGGACGCCGCCGCATCGTCCACGACCCGCCGCTGCTCGAACCGGCCGGAAGCCTCGACATGGCCTCGCTCCGCAAGATCTTCAGCGACTACCGTTCCACGCTCCCCGAGGAACGCCGACTGCTCCTGGACCGCTACCGGTTCGTCGACGCCGCCCGCAAGGTCGTCGGTGTGGGCAGCGTCGGCACCCGCTGCTTCATCGTGCTGCTCGCCGGGCGGGACGCCGACGACCCGCTGTTCCTGCAGATCAAGCAGGCGGGACGGTCCGTGCTCGAAGAGCATCTGCCCATCGGCCCGTACGCCCATCCGGGGCGCCGCGTCGTCGCGGGGCAGCGGCTGATGCAGGCCGCCGGCGACATCTTCCTGGGCTGGACGACCGGTCCCGAGGGGCGGGCGTTCTACTGGCGCCAGTTGCACGACATGAAGGGGTCCGCGGACATCGCCGGCATGAACCCGGGCGAACTGCGCACCTACGCCCGGCTGTGCGGCACGGCCCTGGCCCGAGCGCACGCCCGTTCCGGTGACCGCATCGCGATCGCCGCCTATCTCGGCGGCGCCGACACCTTCGACCGTGCCGTCGCGGACTTCGCGCTGCGCTACGCGGACCGCAACGCCGCCGACCACGCGGTACTGGGCGCGGCGGTGATCGCCGGCGTGGTCCCGGCGGCCCCCGGCGTGTGACATCTGCCGGCGCCCGCCGCCGGGGGCCGGATGCGGGACCCCGGGACCCCCGGACGGAGCCGGCCTCCGTGCCCCGGGGACCCGGTACGCGCGCGGCCGTTCAGATCCCGGCCGCCGCCCGCACAGGGTCGCCGAGTCCGGTGAGGACGAGGTCCACGAGCCGCCGCCGGTCCTCGGCGTGGTCGCGGAACCAGAGGCCCAGCATGTGCTCCGCGTCGGGCAGTTCGAAGCGGGTGAAGCGGGCCCGCGCGGTGAGCGCGTCCGCGATGGCCTCCGTCACCTCGGGCGGGATGACCGTGTCCGTGCCGGGTACGGCGAGGACCGCCCGGCCCCCGTACGCCCGCAGGACGTCGAGCGCGGGAGCCCGCCGCCAGCTGTCCGGGGTACGGATGATCCGGCTGAAGCGGCTCTCCGCCGCCCCCGTGCCGCCGTGCCCGGAAGCCGGCTCTTCGTCCTCGAAGGGAATGGGCCAGGCCTCGGCGTCGTACACCGCGGGCGCGCACAGCACGAGCGCCACCGCGCGGTCCCCGTAGTGCCGCGCGAGATCGGCCACCGTCTGGCCGCTCATGCTGAACCCGACGAGGATCAGCGGGGCGCCCGCCGGAACCGTCGTGTCGATGACCGACACGGCTTGCTCGAACCGCCGCCGAAGGCTCAACTCGCCCAGCTCGCCGGTGCTTTCACCGTGCCCGGAGAAGTCGAAGGCGAGCCCCGCGCAGCCGCGGGCGGCGAAGTCGTCGAGCAGCGGGAGCAGTCGCTCCTTGCTGCCGTTGCCCGCGCCGTGCAGAAGGACGGCGGTGGCCGCCCCGCCACCTCCGTCGTTCCCGCTGCCGCTGACGCAGCTCAGTCGTTCACCGTCGTGGTCGTGTGTGAAGGGAGAGAGCATCTCCCCATTCACTCATGATTCACTCGTGCCGATCATGCGGTAACTCGCCTTCCGCGAGGAGGGTTTGACGCGAAGCGGTCGGCTCAGGAGGAGGCGGGAGTGCCGCCGGAGTCCGTCTTGGTGGTGCTGATCGTCGGCGAAGCGGCCGTGCCGCCCGCTTCCGGCGTGGCCGTACCGCCCGCCTCCGGCGCCGCGGTGGCGGCGCCCGCCTTCGCCTGCGCCGCCGCGACCGCGTCGCGCAGTGCGTCCTCCTGCTCCTGACTCAGCGAGGTCTGCACCAACTGGCCGCCGAATTCCGCGATCTGAGGGATCACCTTGTCCCCGGCAGCCTGCTTGACCAGGACGAACAGCGCGGCGGCGCCCGGCCGCAGATTCTGGCTCAGATCCTTCATGAAGTTGTCGTTGATCCCGGTGTCCGTGACCGCGCCACCGGCGGCGCCGGCCGCGGCGCCCACCGCCGCGCCGAGCAGCGGCGCCAGGAAGAGCAGCCCGATGACGCCGCCCCACAGCGCACCACCGGCCGCGCCGACAGCAGTGTGGCTGACCGCCTGGTGCAGCTTGATCCGGCCGTCCTCGCTCCGCTCGACGACGACCGCGTCCTCCAGCTCGACGAGGTGCTGCTTCGACAGCTCGAACAGTTTGCTGCGCACCTGGTTGGCGGTGGCGACATCGTTGTACGCGACGACGAACAGATTGCTCATGAGGGGAACCCCTTATGTCGATTCCGTTCGACTTTATAGCGATATCGGAAGGGGTGCAGTCGGGAGAAATCAGATGCGTACGGGGGAGCGGGCTCCCTACGCCGAAGGCGTGTTCCGGAGCAGCAGAGCACCGCTTTCCGCCGGACAGGCATCAGTTCGCGGTCGCGGGGCTACTCTCTACGCACCGACGGACGGCCGCCACCCCCAGCGCCCCGTCGGCACATCCAGAAGCCGTCAAGGCCCTTTCACTCACGCATACAAGGAGTCCCGTCATGGGCACCTTGATCTTCTCCGCGACCGTGATCCTGGTCGTCATGGGTTTCTCCAACCACACCCTCTGGCTCGCGGCGATCGTCCTGCTCTTCCTGTACGTCCGCTACGGCCGTACAGGAGGAGGCACGTTCACCGCGGGATCCGTCGGCTCCGCAGGGTCCGCGGGCTCCGCGGGGTCCGCCCCGCAAGGCTCCGGTGGATCCGCGGGCCGCACGGACTCCAGCTATCGGGCGTACCGCGACCGTCGTGACCGCCAGGCCAAGTGGGAGCGCCGCTACCGGCGCGAACGCCCCCTGGAGTCGCGCCGTCAGGAACGCGGGTAGGAGCCCCGACGCGCCGGGGCGTCACAGCCCCCGCGCGCCCCAGGACGGAAACCACCGGGGGAGGTCCAGCGCCGCGGAGCCCCCCCCG